>CAZWZD010000098.1:0-6043 GCA_964638235.1 uncultured Erysipelotrichales bacterium | reverse complement strand
AACTTTAGTACCAATAATAAATTTGCCTTCAGTTGGAAATAGTTCCCCTAAAAGAATCTTAAATAACGTTGTTTTACCAATTCCATTAGGTCCTATAAGAGCAACTCTTTCTTGTTTTTTGACTTCAAAGTTTATATTGTGAAATAAAGGCTTATCAAAACTCATTCCTAGATTTTTGATTGTTAATACATCATATCCTGATTCTAATAATGGATGAAACTGTATTCTTATTGTTGAAGGCAATGCTTCTGGTTTTTCTATTTTATCCATTTTTTCTAAAGCTTTTTCTTTACTTTCAGCTCGTTTAACTTGCTTTTCCCTGCCAAATGATTTTAACAAATCAATACTTTCTTGCATACGTTTAATTTCTTTTTGATTATCTACATAATGTTTTAAAGCAACATTACGATTATGTTTCTTTATAGTAGCATATTCTTGATATTTACATTTATAAATAGTTGATCTGCCATTTTCTATTTCAACAATTGTATTGCTTATTTGGTCTATGAAATATCTATCATGACTAACAATGATTAATGCACGAGGATAACTTTTTAAATAGCTTTCTAACCATTCAATAGAATTAACATCTAAATGGTTGGTAGGTTCATCTAATAATAATAAATCAGGTTTCAATAATAAAAGACGTCCTAAAGATATTCTTGTTTTTTGTCCACCAGAAAGTATTTTAATTTTTTGATTCCACGTATCTTCATTAAAACCTAAACCTTTTAATACACCTTTAATTTGACTAACATAAGAATATCCACCTTCATTGTCAAATTCATATGACAATTGATCGTATTCTTTCATAATATTATCTAAAGATGAAGAATCAGCCATAAGATGTTCTAATTCTCTTAATCTATGTTCTTTTTTTATTAGCGGGTTAAAAACATCTAATAATGCATCATAAATAGAAAGATTAGGATCAATTGAATTATGTTGAGATAAATAACCTATGGTTATATCTTTACTCTTATATATATTTCCATCATCATATTCTTCTTCACCAGTAATAATCTTTAATAATGTAGATTTACCTGCACCATTAACTCCAATAATTGCAAGTTTATCATGTTCATCGATATTAAATGTTATATCTTTAAGTAAAGGTATTCCTTGGAATGATTTGCTTAAAGAAGAAATTGAAAGTATCATATTCATCACCGATAGATATTGTATCATATTCAATGAATAAATCAAATAATTCTTAATTAGCAATATAAATAAAGAGTATTAGAATAAAAACAAGAAAGATTTATGAAAAATTCAAATATATAACTTATTTATGTTTTGTGATTTTATTAACTAATATTAATAGTGGTTTAGTAAAATCATAAATATTTGAAAAACTATTTACTTAACAATAAGCTTTATGTATAATTGTATACAATCAAGAGAATAGGGGGAGAATTTTATGAATTTAGCTTATAAAGTATTAAGCTCACATTTATTAGAAGGCAATCTTGTAAAGGGAGAGCAAATTTGTATTAAGATAGATCAAACTTTAACTCAAGATTCTACTGGAACTATGGCTTATTTGCAGTTAGAAGCAATGGAAACAGGGCATGTAGCAGTAGAAAAAGCAGTTGCATATATAGATCACAATATGCTGCAAACTGGATTTGAAAATATGGATGATCATGAATTTATTAGAAGTGTTGCTAGAAAACATGGTATTACTTTTTCAAAACCAGGTAATGGTGTTTGTCATCAATTACAGTTAGAAAACTTTTCAAAACCTGGGCAAACATTGGTAGGTAGTGATTCACATACACCAACTTGTGGAGCTATAGGAATGATTGCGATTGGAGCAGGGGGCTTAGATGTTGCAGTTGCAATGGCTACAGGTAAATATTATGTTTCTTGTCCTGGGGTTATTCAAGTTAATTTAACTGGAAAGAAAGCACCATGGGTAAGTGCTAAAGATATTATTTTAAAAGTTTTAGAGCAGTTGAGTGTTAAAGGTGGAATTAATAAGATTGTTGAATATACTGGTGATGGTGTTGAATCATTGTCTTTAACAGATAGAGCAACTATTTGTAATATGGGTGCTGAATTAGGTGCTACTTGTTCAATCTTTGCGACTGATGAAAGAACAAAGGAATATTTAAAGCAACAAGGAAGATTAGAAGATTATGTAGAAATGAAACCTGATGATGATGCAACATATGATGAAAGATTGGATATTGACTTATCAACATTAGTTCCTATGGTTGCAAAACCACATAGTCCAGATGCAGTTGTTGCAGTTAAGGAAATTGAAGGTATGAAGATCAATCAGGTGGTTATTGGATCTTGTACAAATTCTTCATTGCCAGATATGATGAGAGCTGCCAAAATATTAAAAGGAAGAAAAGTAGCAGATCATGTATCATTAGTTATTGCTCCTGGATCTTCTTCAATTTTAGCAATGCTTTCACAAAATGGTGCATTGGCAGATATGATTCATGCTGGAGCTAGAATATTAGAATGTGGCTGTGGACCTTGTATTGGTATGGGTCAAGCACCTTTATCTAAAGGTATTTCTTTAAGAACAATTAACAGAAACTTTAAAGGACGTTCTGGTACAAATGATGCAGGTGTTTATTTAGTATCTCCTGAAGTAGCTGCTTTATCAGCAATTAAAGGTTATTTATCTCAAGAATTTGAGGATGATATGTATTTAGATGAGATTCCAAATACTCCATTTATTAAAAATAAGAATTTCTTTATAGATGAATATGATCCTAATACAGAAGTTTATATGGGACCAAATATTAAACCAGTTCCTAGAGGTAGTGAATTGTCTGATACAATCAAAGGTAAAGTTGTATTGAAAGTAGGGGATAATATTTCTACAGATCATATTGTTCCTTCTGATTCTAAATTATTACCATATCGTTCAAATGTACCACATTTAGCAAAATTCTCTTTTTCTAAAGTAGATGATCAGTTTTATACTAGAGCAATTGAAAATAATGGAGGATTTATTGTTGGTGGTGATAATTATGGACAAGGAAGTTCAAGAGAACATGCTGCATTAGTTCCTAATTATTTAAAGATAAAAGCTATTTTTGCAATTAGTTTTGCAAGAATTCATAGATCTAATTTAATAAATAATGGTATTTTACCTTTAGTTATTGATCAAAATCAATATGATTTCTTTAATGATAAAGATGAATATGAATTATCTGACTTATTAAATTCTGTAAAAAATAATTTAGATGTCAAAGTTACAAACTTAACATCTAAAGAAACAATAAATGTGAAGTTATCATTATCAGCTAGGGAAAAAGTTATGATTTTAGAAGGTGGATTATTAAATGCAATAAAAGGAGGTAAATTCTAATGAAAGCTGTATTAATTCCTGGAGATGGTATTGGACCAGAAATTTCAAAAAGCGTTGTTGATATTACAAAAGCTATGAAGTTGGATATTGAATGGATAAAGTATGATGCAGGTGCTGAATACGCTAAAAAGACAAAAGAAGTATTTGAACCTGGATTAGTTGATGCAATAAAGGAGTATAAATGGGCTTTAAAAGGTCCAACAGCAACTCCAATAGGAACTGGATTTAGAAGTGTGAATGTGGCTTTAAGACAAAAATTTGCAACTTATGCTAATGTAAGACCGATTCGTTCTTTTAAAGGAATTAAGTCTAAATATGAAAATATTGATTTAGTTATGATAAGAGAAAATACTGAAGATTTATATAAAGGTATTGAATATATGGTTAATGATAATATGGCCAATGGTGTAAAGTTAATTACTAGAGAATCTAGTGAAAAAATCTGTCGTTATGCTTTTGAATATGCTAAAGCTAATGGAAGAAAGAAAGTAACTGCCATTCATAAGGCTAATATTATGAAATATACAGATGGTTTATTTTTAGAAGCATATCGAGATGTTGCGAAAGACTATCCAGAAATAGAAACACAAGAAGTGATTGTTGATAATATGTGTATGCAGTTAGTATTAAGACCTGAAACTTTTGATGTATTAGTTGCTCCTAATTTGTATGGAGATATTGTGTCAGACTTATGTGCTGGATTAGTTGGAGGTTTAGGTTTTGCTCCTAGTGGAAATATTGGTGATAAATATAGAATATATGAAGCAGTTCATGGTAGTGCACCTGATATTGCTGGTAAAAATATTGCCAATCCTAGTGCCTTGTTATTAGCATTTGCTTTAATGCTAGAAGATTTAGGAAAACAAACAGAAGCTCATACATTAAGAAATGCTCTAGCAAAGGTTGTTGAGGAAGGAACAATTGTAACTCCTGACATTGGTGGTCATGCTACTACTGATGAATTTACTGCTGAAATTATTAAAAATTTATAGAATAGGAGGATCTCAATATGCCATCGCATAGTTTGTTTAAAAAATCTAGTCACGGTTCTTTAGGAAATAAGATTTTTAATATTCTTAGAGATAGAATATTAAATGAAGAATATGAGAATGGACAAAAACTAAATGAGCTTGCTCTAGCAAGTGAACTTAAAATAAGTAGAACTCCTATAAGAGAAGCATTAAAACAGTTAGAATTAGAAGGTTTAGCAATTAGTATACCTAATAAAGGTGTCTATGTTAAAGGATTTACTCCTAGAGATATAGATGATATGTTTGAAATAAGAATTGTTTTGGAAGGTTTAGCTATACAGCTTGCAATTGAAAGAATGGATGAAGAACATTTAACAAAAATAAAAGATGTATTTGAATTAATGGAATTTTATACATCTAAAGGTGATAATGAAAAAATCAACGATTTAAATATTCTTTATCATGAAACAATTTATCAAGCAACACAATCTGCTTATTTTGAACAGTTACTTAAAGATTTACATTATTATGTTTCTATGACAAGCAGACATTCATTAAATAAAATTGATAGATTGGATACTGCAATTATAGAACATAGAGATATATTAAATGCTATTATTGAAGGAGATAAAGAAAAAGCGAAAGATACGATTCAAAAGCATATTAAAAAGACACAGATGTTAGTTAGAAACTATTATGCTCATAAAGAAAGTGAAAAGAAGAAATAATTTGTAGATATGTTAAATTAATTTATATATTGACAAAATACGTAAGGTAAAACTATTTTAAATATAAAGAGAAAAATATTTATTTTCTACCATATTCGATTTATAATATAAGTAATAAAGATGTGGAGGAAAAATCATGTATAAATTAATTGCTTTAGATTTAGATGGAACTTTAACTGATAAAAATAAAGATATTTTACCAGAAACCAGAGAAAAATTAATGGAACTTGCAAAACGAGGTATTAAAATTGTTTTAGCCTCTGGTAGACCAACAGCAGGATTATTTAAAGAAGCAATGGAATTGCGTTTAGATTTATATGGTGGCTATTTATTGTCATTTAATGGTGCTAGAGTTTTGGATTATAAAACAAATCGTGTTATTTATGAACAGACTTTACCACCAGAAGTGGCACATACCATGTATGATCGTGCTAAATTGTTTGGACTATCACCATTAACTTATAATGCAACAAAGATTATTACTGAAGATGCAGGAGATCATTGGATTCAATTAGAATGCTTTACAACAAAGATGCCTATATGGTTGGTGCAAAATTTTAAAGAAATTGTTGATTTTCCTGTTAATAAAGTTCTTATTACAGGAGAACCATATTATATTGAGCAGATTCTTGATGAATTTAAGGAACCATATGAAAATACAATGAGTATTTATCGTAGCGATCCTTACTATATTGAATGTATGGCACAGGGAATTGATAAAGCTAAATCTTTAAGTGCTATTTGTAAGATATTGAATATCAAACAAGAAGAAACAATTGCTTTTGGTGATGGATATAATGATTTAAGTATGATTGAATGGTGTGGTTTAGGTGTTGCTATGGAAAACGCAGTTGATGAAGTTAAATCACGTGCTAACTATATTACAAAATCAAATAATGACAATGGTGTTGCTTATTGTTTGAATGAATTAGAAGAAAAAGGATTATTATAGCTCTAAAATGGTACCTATAGAAAGGACAGTACGTTGACAGTACTAGCACCATCTATAG
>CAZWZD010000097.1:0-6053 GCA_964638235.1 uncultured Erysipelotrichales bacterium | reverse complement strand
ATTTTCTATAAGAATTAAAATTTTTTCAGCTTATTTCCAGTTTCTTCTTGCAATTCGCGTTTTTTATTTCCCTTCTGCCTCCTCTTCGCTAAAAAAGGCCCCCTCTTGTTCAGGAAGCCTTTTTTGATTATTGTTTCATATACATAATTTATTTAAAAATCTCTTTACTATCTAAAACTATAGTAATAGGTCCGTCATTAATTAACGATACTTTCATATCGGCTCCAAAGATTCCTGTTTCAATATGAATTCCTAACTCATTAATACGCTTATTGAAATAATTATATAATGGTTCGGATATATCAGGATTTGCTGCATCTATAAAACTTGGCCTTCTCCCTTTTTTGCAATTAGCATATAAAGTAAACTGTGATATCGATAAAATACTCCCATTAACATCTAATAATGAAAGATTCATCTTTTCATTACTATCTAAAAATATTCTCAAATGTATTAATTTATCAATCATCTTATCTACTATTACTTTATCATCGCCATAAGTAAATCCTACCAAAACCATAAAACCATGTTCAATAGAACCGACGATCTTACCATCCACTTTAACCAAACTCTCTTTTACTTTTTGTACAACTATCTTCATTCTATCTACCTTTCAATCTTAAAAAATGTTATAATCATTATACTCAAATTTTTAAGTAAAGGAAAGATATATATGAATAAAACCTTAGCATCTAAAATGAGGCCAAATACTTTAGATGATATTTTAGGTCAAGAACATCTTGTAGGAGAAAACAAAATATTGCGACAATTCGTAAAGAAGAATCATCCTATGTCAATAATTTTATATGGTCCTCCTGGATGTGGAAAAACAACTTTAGCCAGTGCTATTGCAAATGATTTACAAATACCATATCGAATTTTTAACGCTTCAACAGGAAACAAAAAAGATATGGATATAATTATTACAGAAGCAAAAATGTCAGATGGTCTATTTGTCATTATTGATGAAATACACCGTTTAAACAAAGATAAGCAAGATCACTTATTGCCTCATGTTGAAAGTGGATTATTAATTATTGCTGGATGCACAACTGCAAACCCATATCACTCAATTAACCCTGCAATAAGATCTAGATGTCAAATTTTAGAAGTTAAACCTTTAAATAAAGATGACATCATAAAAGGTTTAATCAATGCATTATCATCTAAGCAAGGGTTAAACAATGAATTTACTGCAGATAAAGATGCTTTAGAAACAATAGCAAAAAGTTCAGGTGGAGATATAAGATTTGCTTACAATGCATTGGAAGCTTCAACCATAGTATCAAATAATAATCATATTACAATAGAAGATGTAAAAAATGTCATTCCACATATTAACTTACATTTTGACAAAGATGAAGATCAATATTATGATACCTTAAGCGGTTTACAAAAATCTATTCGAGGAAGTGATCCAAATGGAGCCTTATACTATTTCGCCAAACTCATCGAAGCAGGAGATATCGAATCATTAGAAAGAAGATTAATTACAACTGCATATGAAGATATAGGTTTAGCAAATCCTAATCTATGCATGAGAACTGTCATTGCTTTTCAAGCAGCTAAAATAATTGGTTTTCCAGAAGCTCGTATCCCATTGGCTTCTGTAATAATTGATTTATGCCTATCCCCCAAATCAAAATCAAGTGAAAATTCTATCGATGCTGCCTTAAATTCATTAAGATCTCATTCATTTAATGCCCCACTATATTTAAGATTAACACCTGTAGGTTTAAATGAAGAAGATAGTTATGATTACAATCGTCCTGAACTTTGGGAATATATTCAATACTTACCAAATGAAATAAAAAAAGAACAATTTTATATTCCTTGGATGACTAGCAACTATGAAAAAGCTCTTGCTGAAAACTATCGAAGAATTTTAAAACACGGAAGAACAAATAATTTAAAAGAATTAAAAAAACAAAAAAAGCACTAAAAAGCTGATATCCTTAAGAATTTTTCAGCTACTTTAATGCATCAGTAAATAGTAACAAATTTGCAATAATTTCACGCGTTGATCCTAAGTTCAACAATTGACAAATTATCATATTAATGATATTATAGAAATATAAAGAGTACTCTTTTAAAAAAGATAACATATATAGAAAATTATAGATATTGTTTTGATAGCTACAAATCAAACGATAATTTTCTAAATTTATTGTGATTAATAACAAATTAATGTTTTAATCATTTATTTGCATTAACTTTATAAAAGTTAGTAAAGGAGAAAAAATGAAAATAAAATATAAAATACTAAAAAGTTTATTTGTATTATCTATTTTTTTGAGTTCAGTTATTCCACTTAATGTCTTTGCTTTAGAAAATGAAAATACTTATATTTCATACACCGAGCTTTCTAAAAATGAAATGATTGCATTATTTGAGAATGGTTATAAAGAAATCATTGTTTATAACAACACTGGTGCACGTACATCGGGGACTCACTCGGTAACGACATGCACTTCAATGAAAAAAAAGTCTTATGGCTGGTTAGGATATTCAAAAGATTGTTTTCATGAAACTTATACTGCAGTGCACCTTAATAATAATTCTTACAATTTTTCAGTAAGCTTAGGAGGAGTTGGTGTTTCGTTTCCTGTTGATGGATTCTCTAATGGAACTGGAACAGGTGTAATTAGTTTAACGGAAAGTGAAAAATCAAAAGTAAAATCAGGTTCATATTATTCTTGTATTCGCTTTAAAGGATATGCCACTTGGGCTAAATATTCTTGTAAAATATACAGTAATACTTCAGGTGAATTAATAAGTACTACAAGCTATACTTATACATATACTTATAAAAACAACAAAAACAAAGGTTTAGATTATTACTTAGAAGTACGTACTGTCGATCAACTTAATGAAATAAAGAACAATAAATATATAGGAACATCTAGCGAAAAAAGTAGCATGCCATCATGGAAAAATGTACCAAGTGATTCAAGTATCTTGCCATGAAAAAAAACATAAAATTTATCTTGGTTTATTTTATCATAGTCATATTAACTTTTAGCTGTTGTGTATTAAAAAATTATTTAGAAAGAGAAATATATAATAAGCATATTCTTGAAATTAAATATATTCAACAGACAAACTATATAGATATTACATATTTATATAGTTATTATACTTACAATGTTGAAAGTTTTTCATTAAAAATGACAGATGATAATAACAACACAATTAATTTAGGAACTTATTATCTTAATGAGATTAGAAATTATAGAAGTGATTTTGATAAATCAGATGAAGGATCTATTAATATAAGAATAGATGAACAAGAAAAAGGTTTTTATATTACTTATTCAAGTAATTTAAATAAAACATATTCACAAAGCTATTCAATAGACAATATATTTCAGGATTATTCAAAAAAGACATATCAGTTAACGCCTATGAATAAGAAAACAAATGACAATAGTTATTTAATAATGAGTATAAAAAGCAATAGTACTAATTTTTATGTTTACATAATAGAAGAATATAATTAATAGATATTAAACTTACTGTACAAAAATAAATAAATATACAAAACGAGTAAGGAACAAAAGAGCATCACACGATGCTCTTTTTAACAATTATTTCTTCAAAAGAATTTCTCCATTACTTTCAATAATTTCTTTATATCTATAATAAGAATTCTTAATCTTTCTTTCTAAAGTACCAGTACCATCATTAAAGCGATCAACATATACAAAACCGTATCTCTTTTTCATCTCACCAGTTCCAGCACTCACAACATCGATTGGTCCCCAATATAAATATCCCATAACATCAACACCATCTAAAATAGCTTCATGAACATAACGCAAATGATCCTCAACATATTCCATTCTAAACGGATCATCAATTTCACCATTTTCATCTAAATTTTCATCCAATCCAATTCCATTTTCTACAATAAATAAAGGTAAATGATATCTATCATATAACACATTCAAAACATATCTTATACCCTTTGGATCAATTGGCCAACACCATGGTTCTGGTGAACATCCTGTCAAATATGGATTTTCTTTTCCAATCAATCCACCAGTATCACCACTCAATGAATTTTCATGATCATATGTAGAAGAACGATAATAACTAAAAGAGAAAAATTCAACTGTATTATCCTTTATCAACTGCAATTCATCATCATTCATTTTAATATCAATATTCAATTCTCGCCAAACTCTTTTAACATAACCAGGAATTTCTCCTAAACAAAAAACATCTCCAAAATAGAAATTTGACATTCTTACTGCATCATATGCTCCAAAAACATTATCAGGATCACAATTATAAGGATATGTTGCAACCGAAGAAGATGTTAACATACATCCAACTTTTGCATTAGGATCAATTTCTTTACACAATTTTACAGTCCATGCATTAGCAACACAAATATTATAATATCCCTGCCACTTATCATAATCTGTTGTCGAACCTATAGGATCATTTTTATCCTTTGGATTAAGCGTCAAAACAGAACCTGCAACAAAAGGATTTCTCAATAAATTATTCACTTCATTAAAAGTCAACCAATATTTAACTTTTCCTTTATATCTATTAAATACAGTTGATACATATCTATTCCAATACTCTATTAATTTATGATTACTCCAACCACCATATTCTGTCAATAAATGTAATGGTGTTTCATAATGACTCAATGTAATAACAGGTTCCATTCCAAGTCTAATCATTGTATCAATTAAATCATCATAAAATTCTAAACCCTTTTCATTTGGTTCTTCTTCATCACCATTTGGAAAAATTCTTCCCCAAGCAATAGAAGTTCTAAAGCAATTAAATCCCATGCCTGCCATTAATTCTAAATCCTCTTTATAACGATGATAAAAATCAATTCCTTCATGACTTAAATATTTCTTATTAGGATTTAAATGCATCTCCCATTTATTCGTTTCATCATTCCATTTCAATCCTGGATCCTTAGATCCTATACCTACCATAATATCAGTCACATTAGGCTGTTTACCATCATCAAGCCATGCACCTTCACACTGATTCGCTGCAACAGCTCCACCCCACAAAAAATTACTAGGAAAACTCATATTCTTTACCTCCGTTTTTTTAAATTTTATCATATCTATATAGTATTATTTTTTATTTTTCAAAAATTGAAATAATTACTTTCTTTAATTCTATAAACAATAGCTCAAAAACGCATAATACTGTATAATTATTAATGGAGGAAATAAAAATGAAAAAAGAATTAACATCTAGATATGCCACAAAATCAGATGCTCCTTTGATTTTGCAATTCATTAAAGATCTTGCTAAATATGAAAAAATGGAAAACGAAGTAGTAGCAACTAAAGAACTTTTAGAAGAATGGATCTTTGACAAACAAAAAGCAGAAGTTATTTTTGCAGTAGTTGATTCTAAAGAAATTGGATTTGCATTATATTTTCACAACTTTTCTAGGACGTTCAGGCATATATTTAGAAGATCTTTATGTATTGCCTCAATATCGAGGTAAAGGATATGGAAAAAGTATCCTTCAAAAATTAGCTAAAATTGCAATTGAAAGAGGATGTGGACGTTTAGAATGGTGGTGTCTTGATTAGAATAAATCAAGTATTGATTTCAACTTATCATTAAATGCAGAACCTATGAATGAATGGACAGTTTATCGCTTATCAGGAGAAACTTTACAAACTTTAGCAAATGATAGTGATTAAAATTTATCTTTTTATACTACTATCTTTATTATAAAAAGATTCAAATAAAAAACAAATAATGCTATAATATCTTCGGTGATAATAATGAAAAGATGTTCATGGGCTAATTCAGATCCTTTAAGAAAGTATCATGATGAAATATGGGGTAAAGAAGTACATGATGATACGTTTTTATTCAAAATGCTAATATTAGAAGGATTGCAGGCAGGATTAAGCTGGGAAATTATTTTAAAAAAAGAAGATGCTTATTGTAAAGCTATAGATAATTTTGATTATATAAAGATTTCTAAATACGACAAGAAAAAAATCGAAGAATTACTAAAAAACCCATCATTGATAAGAAATAAATTAAAAATG
>CAZWZD010000096.1:0-6066 GCA_964638235.1 uncultured Erysipelotrichales bacterium | reverse complement strand
GTCATTAAGTTCAATTAATGCATTATAAAATTCATAGAAAAGATTTCTAAATTGAGCAATTTCAGTTAATCTAAAGTGTAAATAAAACAATAAACTATTATCTGCTTTATCAAATATTTCTTGTTCTACAATTTCATTTCCATCTTTCCAAATAGTAATTCTTGCATTACATTTTAAAGAATCAAAAGAAACAATAGTTCTAAACTTATCAACTTTACTAATATAACAATGAAAATGATGCTTTTTGTACTCTTTTTCATTAGATAAAATCCAATGTAAGAAAAGCTCATTATATATACAACAATAGAATTCGTCAAACATACTAATCACTTCCTTTTTTTAGTATAACACATAAAATTAGTATGAAAGGCAAATTTTCTTTTTTAGAAAGAAATATAGTTATTATTTATTAAAAGAACTAGCTAAAGGCATCTTATCTATGATTATTGAATATGTATATTAAATTTTTCAAAAGGAAAAGAATATACTGATAATTTCATTAAGTAAGTTATTGATAATAGGAGCAAAATTTGCCTTAAAATAAATATTGTAAAAGAATAGATATTGAAAAGGTTTTCACTTTCATTATAGAGTATTTTTTGTTAAAATAATATAGAGGTGGTTCTATGGAAAAAAGAATTTTTGTAATATCTGATCTTCATGGACAATTTGTTTTATTGCAGTTGTTATTAGAAAGAATAGGTTTTACTGATGATGATGAATTGTATATTTTAGGAGATATTATGGATAGAGGACCAAATAGTATTGACATTTATTATTTTGTACAAGCGATGCCTAATATACATATGTTAAAAGGAAATCATGAAATTATGATGAAAACATCTATGAAGGTTGCTTTAAAATATAATGATTTAGATTCTGAACGTTCTAATCCGTATCGTTTGTGGAAGCAAAATGGGGCTTTAGGTACTGTTAATAGTATAAGAGAATATTTACAAAAAGATGCTATTCCATATGACGAATACTTTGAGGCAAAACAGATTTTTATAAAAGAATTAATTGAATTTTTAGATTCTTTGCCTAGTTTTTATAGATTAGATTATCAAGATAAGCATTATATTCTTGTTCATGCAGGAGTGGATCCAGAAGCAGAACCAGAAGATACTGATGAAGAGTTATTGGCTTGGATAAGAGAATATTTTTATTTAAGTGAATGTAATCCTGATTATATATATATATTTGGTCATACACCTTGCTGCTTTTTGAATGATGATAAGTCTTTTGATATTTGGTTTGATCCGGATTATCATAATAAAATAGGGATAGATGGCGGCTTGGCTGTTGGTGATAAAGGTCAGCTTAATTGTTTGTGTTTGACAACTGGAGAAATTACAGTTTTAAAATATGCGGAAGGGCAACCTAAAGGTAATGAATAATGAGATCTGCATTTTATAATTTAATTAATTTTATTAATACTACAAGTATACAAGATGTTTATAATGGAGCTGCAAAGACTATATTGAAGAATATCTATAAAATTCCAGATTGCAATATTGTTGAAGTTGCTGATATGTGTTATGTTTCTACTGCAACTATTTCGAGATTATGTAGAAAACTTAACTATGAATCCTTTGCAGAATTTAAAAATGATGTGACGCTTAATTTAAATTATTTTAATGAAGATGCGAAACGTTTTATATATGATCATCAGTTGCCAGACGAATTAACTCACAGCAAAGAAACATTTAATGGACATTTTGAGAATGTAATTAATAATTTAAGAGATACTTATAATAGAATTAAATATGAAGATATTGAAATGATCGTTGATAAACTGCATGATGCTAAACATATACATTTTATGGGTAATTTCTTTACTCAATCTGTTTCAATGCAGTTGCAAATAGAACTTTCTTATCTAGGAAAAGATTGTATGGGTATTTATCCTTTGCAACAGCAATTGCAGGCTATAAAAACATTGGATAGCAATGATTTAATCATAGTAACTTCTATTGGAGGAAGCTATTTCTTTGGCCATCCAGATGCAATACGTGAAATATCAAAAAAAGATTGTTATAAGATTGCTATAACACAGGTAACTAAGTTTCCTTATAGTGACAAAATGGATTTTATATTAAATGTTGGAAATGATCATAGATCGCTGATTGGGAAGTTTTCTATTATATATATTTATGAAATTCTTGAAGCAATATATCATTTGAAATATGGAAAAAGCAAGTCATAAATTATGACTTGCTTTTATACGTAAATGTTATCAATTTTATTTCATTTCTTGCTAGAAATTTATATGGCATTTTTGAAGTTCCTCTGACACCATTAGTAACAATTAATGTTGCATTGTTTTTAGTATATGTACCATGATTATATTCTTCACAGCCCTCACTAGTAATTAAACTTCCAATGAAAGGCAAATACAAATATCCACCACAGCTATGTCCAGAAAGCTGTACATCAACATCCTTATAATTGTTATCAAAAGTATCTGGATTGTGACTTACAGCAATTGTAAATAAATCATTATCCTCTTTGACTTCACTTGCAGTTTTTTCATATAGTCCTAATAGAGCTATCTTTTTGTCATTAAAATAGATTGTTCTATTAGTGTCGCTAATAACCTCAAATCCACCTTCATTCAATGTTTCTTCTACTTCAATTGATGGATTATCTTTTTCACCAAGTACAGCAAATTTTCCATATTTACAATCTACCTGCTTTAAAATAGCTGAAACTTTTTCACTATCAAAAGGAGTACTATCATATAAATCTCCACTAAATATTGCCATATCAAAAGTTTCTTCATTAAGTGCATTAATCATTTTTTCTAATCTTTCTAAATCATCACTATTTCTAAGATGACAATCACCAAAAAGAGCAATTTTAAAATGATCAAAATTTGATGGTATAGCAGTTGAAGCATATTCATAAGAAGAAACAGTATAATCATTAGGAGAAATAATAAATGTATATATAAGACTAATAGCAAGCAATAAAACTAATAGAATACTAATAAGTCTTTTTAATAATTTTTTTAAACTCATACTTTTTTATTCATTATGACTGGGATAATCATAGGATTACGCTTTGTTTTATGATAAAAATAAGGTCCTAAAGTATCTCTTACAGTATTTTTAATTTCTCCAAATGTAGTTTTTCTTTTTAACAGTGTTAAAAGATTTCTTCCAACAAGATATTCTGCTTCTCTAATCAGTTCTACACTATCTTTCATATACACAAAACCACGTGACATAATAATAGGTTTATTTAATAATTCACCAGAATGAGAATCCATAGCAATTAAAACTGAAACCATTCCATCTTCACTCAATATCTGTCGATCTCTTAATACAGCAGTAGATAGTCCAGTAATATCATTTCCATCAACATATATATCATCAACATGAATACGAGGCCCTAAGCGAGCTTCTTCATTATGAAGAAGAATAGTATCACCATTAGATAATATAAATGCATGATCCTTTTCAAAACCAACTTCTTCATACAGTTTAGCATGGATTTTTAACATACGATATTCTCCATGAACAGGCATAAAATATTTAGGTTTTGTAAGCAATAACATTAATTTTTGTTCTTCTTGTGAAGCATGACCAGAAGTATGCAAGCTGTTAAATGCTGAATTGACTAAAACCTTTGCACCAGCTCTAAATAACTTATTGACAACTCTTGAAATACTAGCAGCATTGCCAGGAATTGGATTAGAAGAGAAAACAACTGTATCACCAGGCTTAATAGAAATCTGACGATGTGTTCCATTCGCAATTCTTGTAAGAGCTGCCAAAGCTTCACCTTGACTTCCAGTACATAAAATAAGGATTTCGTTATCAGGTAGTCTTTTCGCTTCATCATTTTTAATAAAATAACGATCTGGACATTTAATATATCCTAGTTTTCTTGAAACTTGAATATTATTTTCCATCGATCTACCAAAAACGAGAATTTTTCTATTAAATTTTACAGCAGCATCAACAATTTGGGCAACACGATGGACATTTGAAGCAAACGTTGCAACAATCAATCTGCCATCAGTTTTTCTAAAAGTTTCTTGTACTGTATAAGCTACCTGTTTTTCACTTATTGAAAAATTAGGTACTTCAGCATTTGTCGAATCACTTAATAAGAGTGTTATACCAGTTTCACCTAAAAAAGATATAATTTGGTAATCAGCAGGATCACCAATTGGAGTTAAATCAAATTTAAAATCTCCAGTAGAAACAATTCGTCCATTAGGAGTATTAACAATGATACCTAATGATTCAGGAATAGAATGATTTGTCTTAAAAAATCCAATATTAAAATGCTTTGTTTTTACTTGAGATAAACTATCGATTTGAATGATTTTAGTTTGATTTGTAATCTTTCTTTCTTCAAATTTTCTTTGAATCATAGCAGTCGCAAGTGGCGAAGCATAAATAAATGGAACATTAACAACCTGTAATAAAAATGGTATTCCACCAATATGATCCTCATGTCCATGAGTAATCAATAATGCTTTGATTTTCTTTTGATTTCTTTTCAAATATGAATAATCAGGTATAACATAATCAATACCAGGTAAACCATCTTCTGCAAACTTTACTCCAGCATCTATGATAACTATTTCATCATCATGTTCAATACAATACATATTCTTACCAATTTCATTTAATCCACCTAAAGCAAATACCTTAGTATCAATTGATTTAGGATATGTTTTTTTATTATTATAGCTTTTTCTATTATAACTACGTTTAGGCATATCAGCCATTATTATTTTCACCTTTCTTTCTTATAGTTAAAAACGAATGAGAATGGTATAAGCCATTCTCATATATGAGATTAGATTATTTTTTTGCAGGCTGCAATAGCAAGTGCACCAGGACCAATATGACAAGAAACACTTAATGAAAGAGGATCAACAATAATATTATGGTCAGGATATATTTTGTTAATCATTTTTGCATAATTTTCTCCACTTTTACGATCATATGTATAAGCAACTAAGATTCGAGCGTTTTTTCCTTTTCCTTGAGGGTCAATTCTTTCATTAATATCTTTAATAGCAGCATCTAACATAATTTTAGAAGCTTTTGCCATTGTTCTTGTTTTCTCAAAAGAATCTAATTTTTCACCTTGAATAGTAAGAACTGGCTTGATTTTAAGTAGTCCACCAAGTGCAGCAGCAGCTGGTGTAACTCTACCACCTTTCTTTAAATATTCTAAAGTATTAACAGTGATATAAATTGTTGCTTCCATTTTGTGAGTCATTAAAATATCATGAATCTCTTTAGCAGTTTTTCCTTGCTTTGATAATTCTAATGCATCAAAAACATCACATTTTTGAGTTACAGATATACGTTGAGAATCAACAACATATACTTTTCCCTTATATTCTTCATCTTCAGCAAGCATTAAAGCAGTTTGACAAGATCCACTAAGTCCACTGGACATTGGAATATGAACAATTTCATCATAGTCCTTTAAAATATTATCAAAGTATTTTGTAACATCACTAACAGCAGGCTGTGAAGTAAAAACTTCTGCATCATTCATTAAATGCTGATAAAACTCTTCCTGTGTAAGATTAATATCTTCAAAGTATTCTTTCCCATCAATTGTAAAAGGCATTGGTAAAACAAATATACCTAATTCCTTAGCTTCTTGTTGGGTAATACCACTATTACTATCTGTCATAATAGCAACTTTACTCATAACATTACCTCCTTTAAAGTTAATATATTAAGTCAATCTTATTTTATACTATTTCATCAAATTTGCAACCTTTTTTATAAATGAAACTGATAAAATGGTTGTTCATGTATTGTAAAATAAAACTGAAATTAAGTTATTGTATAAAACAATTTCATAAATGTTGTATTATTTATGTTACCCAAAATAAATAAAAGTGTTAAGTTATAAGTAAGATTAGAACTAAATTTTATTAAAGTTTATTATAATTCTTTAAATTAGTGATTTTACAAATGTTTATGAATTCGATTACTATAACAAAAATTAACACTTTTTTTTGAATATTCCGTAAAAAAGTTTATCCTATCCAGCTGCCTTGACTTTAATGTTAAAAAAGCATAG
>CAZWZD010000095.1:0-6109 GCA_964638235.1 uncultured Erysipelotrichales bacterium | reverse complement strand
CCGTAATCCACGTTTTGGCAAGTTGGGAGGTCACTTCATATTATCTCCATTTGATAATTTTATAGCTTTCACAACAGCTGCAGCTTTGTTCAAACATTCCTGATATTCAGTTTCAGGAACACTGTCATAAACAATACCAGCACCACTACATGCAAAGACTTTATCATTCTTTTTATAAGCAATCCTAATAGCAATGCAAGTATCTAGATTGCCAGTAAAATCTATATAACCAACGGCTCCTCCATAGATTCCTCTTCTTTTCTTTTCTAGTTCATGAATAATTTCACAGGCTCTTATTTTTGGAGCACCAGATAAAGTACCAGCTGGAAGTAAAGCATCAATTGCATCCAATGCATTTTTATCATCTAAAATTTTTCCTGTAACTGTTGAACCAATATGCATAACGTGTGAAAATTTTAAGACTTCCATATATTTCTCAACTTTAACACTGCCAAATTTAGAAATTCTGCCAATATCATTTCTTCCTAAATCAACTAGCATATTGTGTTCTGCTAATTCTTTTTCATCAGCTAATAAGTCTTGAATGAGCAGTTGATCTTCATTATCATTCTTTCCTCTAGGTCTTGTTCCAGCAAGAGGGTAGGTATATAAATTGTTATTTTCTAATTTAACTAATGTTTCAGGCGATGCTCCTGCTATTTCTTGATTATCACTTGAAAAATAGAACATATATGGAGATGGATTGATTGTTCTTAATATTCTATATGTGTCAAACAAACTACCAGTAGCTTTAGCTTCTAGTCTATTTGATAAAACTACTTGGAAAATATCTCCTTCTTTAATATAGTGTTTTGCGTTTTTGACCATTTGACAGTATTCTTCTTTATTGAATAATGAATGGAAATCTTCTTTTATATTGAGTGGTTCAATTTGTATTTTCTTTCCATTCTTTAGTAATTGATGAATTTCTTCTAGTTTTTTTATTCCTTTTTGATATTCTTCATCAATGTTAACAGTAGGAATATTAACTATTAAAATGATTTTTTGTTTATAGTTATCAAAACATATAACTGAATCAAATAACATTAAATCAACGTCATTAAATCCATCTTGGTCCTCGTCATCTAATTTTAAAGTTGTTTCACTATATTTGATATAATCATATGCAAAATAGCCAACTAATCCTCCTGTGAAAGTAGGCATACCTTCAATTTTAGGACTTTTATATTTTTGTAAAAGTTCTTTAATATAGTTATATGGATGAGTAACTTTGAATTTCTTTCCATCTACATTCATGATGTGATTGAAACAAGTAATTTCACTTTTAGGATCAAATCCCATAAAAGTATAACGGCTCCAACGTTTTGTATCATCAACGCTTTCTAACATATAACAGTGATGACTATGCTTCTTTAGTATTCTCATCACTTCAATAGGGGTGAACATATCACTATATATTTCTTTAGAAATAGGAATGATATTATAGTCTTTGTTTATTATGATTTCTTTTGCTTTTTCTAATGTTGGATAATACATTTTTCTTCCTCCTTAATAATACAAAAAATCCGTCCTGACAAAAAATATTGTCAAGGACGGATACTATCTCCGCGGTGCCACCTTGCTTCATGATATAAAATCATGCCCTTTGTTAGATGCTATCACATCTATGACTACTTACGTAAGTCTTTACGTCAAAGAATACTAAGCATATGCTGTTCACTTTGCCCTCAGTGGTCCATTTAATAGGCTGCGTTCTGTCTGTTTCCACCATCCAGACTCTCTAGTAGTGCACGATCTATTTTTATCTCCACGTCATCGGTTTGTATAAATAAAGTATATATAATATAAAAAAATATGTCAATTACTTTTTTTAAAAAATATAAAATATATAGCATCTTTTGTTATTTTGCTAAATTGTTAGTAATTAAAACGATAGTGAGCTTTTATAGGTGTATGCTTGCTGTAAGATATCAAGGCATCTTCCTCAAAGAAAAGTTGTCCAGCATTGTGAATAATGTAAGAAATGCCGTGTTTATTTCTCTTATCCGAAACAATTGCGATATGCTTAGTTGAAAAAACAACAATATCACCTGCTTGCCATTGTTCTATTGCATAAGGATCAGTTGATAAAGCTGTTCCATATCTAGAAAAAAAGACATCTAGATTAGGAACACGTCTAAAATCTATATTGGGATCAGGTGTTGTTACTCTTTGATATAGGGAAGTATTTTCTTTGATATCTTGATCTATCATTGATTTAATATCAATTCCAGCGTTTTGAAAGCTTCGCCATATTACATCAGTACATACTCCTTCGCTATCTGGAGGATAACCTCCATCATAATATTCACTGTGGTATTTAGGATGTCTTTTAGCTTCATTCTTAGCTCCTTGCAATACATCTATTACATCGTCTATATGATTGTTGTTTCTATCAGTATGACTTAAATATGTTTCGATGTTAAAATCTTTATTTGAATAAGATGGACGAAAGAAATAATATAGTCCCATGCATATACATAAGCATAATAAAACAATTATGATTTTTTTCATATATATCACCATGATTATTATATAAGACAGATATGAAATTTTGTTGAATATTATGATATTTTTACATGAAAACCTTGAGATTCATAATATTCTTTTAAATATTGTAAATCTTCTTTGGTTAATTGAGCTGTTTGTAAATACTGATAATCAATTTGCAGCATACGATATTTATTTTCACCTAGCTGATGAAATGGCAGCAGTTCTATATCTTTTATTCCTATTTCTTTAAATATTTGAGAAGTGAGAGAAGCATCTTCTAATGAATCATTGTATTTAGGAATAATCGGCATACGAATAAGTATCTCTTTATTCATTGCTTTAGCAATCTTTAAGTTCTCTATAATTAATTTATTATCAACACCAGTTCCATCTTTATGTTTTATTGGATCAGGATGTTTAAAGTCAAAGAGTAATAAATCAACATATTGAATAAAATCTTTAAAAGCTTCACTATTCACAAATCCAGTTGTTTCGATCGCTATATGAATATTTTTTTCTTTTAACATCTTTGCATTTTCTTTAGCTTCTTTTATATGGCTTAATACTTCGCCACCAGAAAAAGTAACTCCGCCATTTGATTCTTCATAAAAATCTATATCTTTTAATACTTCAGTTACAATATTTTCAATTTCTTCCTGATAACCTTCTTTAGTGATTGCTTTATAATGACAGGCATCTACACATTTTAAACATTGATCACATTTTGAATAGTCAATATGGATAGATCCATCTTTGATTGACAAAGCGTTTTTATGGCATATTTGAACACATGATTGACATTTTTTACAATTTCTTTCGTTGTATGTGATTTGTTCTTGAAATAACTGTGATTCAGGATTTGCACACCATTTACAATGCAAGGGACAGCCTTTAAAAAAAACAGTTGTTCTTATTCCTGGACCATCGTGAATACAAAATTTTTGGATGTTAAATATTGTTGTTTTCATATCTTTTTTCAGCTTCCTTTTTGTTAATAATTTTATTATATATTAGTTTCAAATGAAAAGCAATCAATATTTATATTCTTTCAAATGAAATTATTTTTAATTTTAAACGTAATGATATTATTGACAATAATATATCTTAGTTATATAATGATTTTACATGAGGAGGATACTATAAATGGAAAATAATAGATTTGGTCATTTAACACCAAGAATGAAACAATTTAGAGAGCAGGTTTTAGATAAAAAACCTTATATTGATGCTCAAAGGGCAGTACTTGCTACTGAGAGTTATAAAGCAAATCAGCATCAGCCATCTGTGATGAAAAGAGCGTTGATGTTAAAAAATATTTTAGAGAAGATGCCTATTTATATTGAAGATGAAACTATGATTGTTGGAAATCAGGCTTCTTCAAATAGAGATGCTCCTATATTTCCAGAGTATACTTTAGAGTTTGTTATGAATGAGTTGGATACTTTTGAAAAACGTGATGGAGATGTTTTCTATATTAGTGAAGAAACAAAGCAACAGCTAAGAGAAATAGCTCCTTTTTGGGAAAATAATAATTTAAGAGCTAAGGGTGGAGCTTTACTTCCTAAAGAGGTTGATGTTTTTATGGAAACTGGCTTTTTTGGAATGGAAGGTAAATTAAATGCTGGTGATGCTCATTTAGCTGTTAATTATGAGAAATTATTGAAAGTTGGTTTAAAGGGATATGAAGAAAGAACTTTAGATGCTAAAGCTAAACTTGATTTAACAAAACCTGAAAGTATTGATAAGTATGCTTTTTATAATGCTATTTTAATTGTTATTGAAGCAGTTAAAACTTATGCAAATAGATTTTCGTTGTTAGCTAAAGAAAAAGCTGAAACATCTAAAGGAAAGCGTAAGGAAGAACTGTTAGAAATAAGTAAAATCTGTGCAAAAGTTCCCTATGAGCCTGCTGAAACTTTTAGAGAAGCTATTCAATCGGTTTGGTTTATTCAATGTATATTACAAATTGAATCTAATGGACATTCATTATCATATGGTCGTTTTGATCAATTTATGTATCCGTATTTAAAACATGATCAAGATTTAAATCTAATAAGTGATGATAAAACAGTAGAATTATTAACTAATCTTTGGATCAAGACTTTAACAATTAATAAAGTACGTTCTTTTACTCATACTCAAAGCAGTGCAGGAAGTCCAATGTATCAAAATGTAACAATTGGTGGACAAACTCCTGATAAAAAAGATGCAGTTAATCATTTATCTTATTTGATTTTAAAATCAGTTGCTCAAACGAGATTGCCTCAACCTAATTTAACAGTAAGATATCATGCAGGATTGCCAAAAGAATTTATGGATGAATGTATTGAAGTTATGAAACTTGGTACAGGTATGCCAGCATTTAATAATGATGAAGTTATTATTCCTTCATTTATAAATTGGGGAGTAAAAGAAGAAGATGCGTATAATTATAGTGCCATTGGTTGTGTTGAAACAGCAGTTCCTGGTAAGTGGGGATATCGCTGTACAGGTATGAGTTATATTAATTTTCCAAGATTATTACTTGCGATTATGAATGATGGAGTTGATTTGACATCTGGAAAGAGATTTGTTAAAGGATATGGCTATTTTAAAGATATGACTTCATATGAAGAATTATTGGCTGCTTGGGATAAAGCTTTAAGAGAAGTTACTCGTATGAGCGTTATTGTAGAAAATGCGATTGATTTAGCTTCTGAAAGAGATGTTCCAGATATTTTATGCAGTGCTTTAACTGATGATTGTATTGCGAGAGGAAAAACGATTAAACAAGGTGGAGCTGTCTATGATTTTATTTCAGGATTACAAGTAGGAATTGCAAATATGGCTGATAGTTTAGCTGCAATTAAAAAATTAGTGTTTGATGAAAAGAAAATTACCCCTGAACAGTTATGGAATGCTTTGTTAGATGATTTTACAAGTGAAGAGAATAAAGAAATCCAAGATATGTTGATTAACGATGCTCCTAAATATGGAAATGATAATGATTATGTAGATAATTTGGTTGTTGAAGCATATGACAGTTATATTGATGAAATTAAAAAATATCCTAATACCCGTTATGGAAGAGGACCAATTGGAGGTATTCGTTATGCTGGAACATCTAGTATATCTGCTAATGTAGGACAAGGTCAAGGAACAATGGCAACTCCTGATGGAAGAAATGCAAAAACTCCTCTAGCAGAAGGATGTTCACCTGCTCATTCTATGGATAGACAAGGACCTACAGCAGTATTTAAATCTGTTTCTAAATTACAGACAGAAAAGATTACAGGTGGAGTATTATTAAATCAAAAAGTAACACCTGCAACTTTATCTAGTGAGGAAAATAAATTGAAGCTAGAAATGTTAATTAGAACATTCTTTAATAGATTGCATGGATATCATGTACAATATAATGTTGTAGATAAAGCAACTCTATTGGATGCACAAGCCCATCCTGAAAAACATAAGGATTTAGTTGTCCGTGTTGCAGGGTATTCAGCATTCTTTAATGTGTTATCAAAACAGACTCAAGATGATATTATTGGAAGAACAGAACAAACGTTATAGGAGAAAATCAAATGGAATTTATTATTGACACAGTAAACTTAGAAGAAATTAAAGATGCTGTAGA
>CAZWZD010000094.1:0-6116 GCA_964638235.1 uncultured Erysipelotrichales bacterium | reverse complement strand
TTTTCTTTTTCTTGGCTTCTGATCTTCTTTTATATGATAGAGTTCTTTTATCAATACCGTCTTTGATATCATTGATAAGATTTCCTACTGTAGCGACCAAAGAAAAATCAACAGGTATGAACGTTGCACCATCACTCCATCCAATAGTAAGAAGATGAAATCCGTTAAAATATCGATGTGTAACATGATCGAATATCTTAGAAAGCATGTCTGTTTTCTTTGATCTAGAACGATCATAGGGAGAATCATCAATGATAAAAACATTGGTTCTTCTACAGTCAGTTAGAGGTTCGATCAAATCAACTGCATGGGAAGAAAGCTCAAGGAGAAATCTTCGCCAGTTAAATTTGCTTGAATTAAGAAAACGATAGATACAATCCTTACTAGGCAAATGATCATTATATTTAGAATGAACAAGCTGATTCCATGACATATGATGAAACACAAGAGAGAAGATAACAGTAAAGATAGTTTTAGTTTCAGTGCCATTACGTTTATAGATATTGGCATGTCTTAAGGCTTTAAAAATACCTAATTCATCAAAAGATGAAGAAAATGAATTTGTCAAGTTGCATAATTTAGAAATAGATGATAACATATAAGTGCACTCCTTTGGTATGTTTTTTTGTACACTTATATTATACCACAGAGTGCTTTTTAATTTAAAAAATAATAATAAAATCAATTAAATTTTAATTTTGACATATGATATAGTACATATATTCACATCATAGTCAACTGACTCAAATTAATCAAAAATGAACTGCGAAACTTGAGTAAATTAAATATTTATGATGAACTCGAGATTATTATTAATATCGAGTTTTTAAATAGGGTTATTGATAATAAAATAAAATATATATTATAATATATATTGATGGGGGAGATGGTAATATATGAAAAACAATAATTTAAATTCGATGATGGCAGTTTATGATCTGCTAAATTTAATAAATCAATCACGCAGTGAAAATAATGATACATTAATCGCAAAGAAGCTGATTGAATATCGTTATGATTTGGATCAATATTCATTAGATAACCTAAGTAGAGAATTCTATTTTTCGCAGGCAACATTGAGTCGTTTTATTAAAAAAATAGGATATCAAAGTTATAATGATTTTAAAAACAATATAGCAAGGTCTAATTTTTATATAGAAGAAGTAAATTCTAGTTATGTAAAGAAAAAAGTTGAAGATATTCGTCAAGAAACATATACAGATATAATAAAATGTGTTGAATGTATTCAAAAAATAGATATAGAACATTTAGTAAGAATTGTTGATCAACTGAAATCATATAAAAATATATACTTTATGGGATCTGAACTATCAATGGCAATTACTCATTTATTACAGATGGGACTTATTTCTCTTGAAAAGAATGTTTATACGATTTATGATTTTCATTACCAAAAAGAGATCCTTTATCAAAATATTGATGACACATTAATTATTTTTATATCACTTGAACAACGTGCTTATTCAGTTATAAAAAAGGAATTAAGTAATAATGATAATTATAAAATGCTTTGGGCTATTAATAGGGATCATAGTGATCAAAAAATATTTGATGAGTGTTATTTCTTTGGAGATTATTTTTTAGATAATTTAGGTTATAATGAATTAATATATTTTATATTATTGATTTATCGTATATTACTGAATACTTAGAATGAGGCTTATTATTTCATAGAATATCATAATAAAAAGAGCACAAATATGTGCTCTTATTTAATAGTATTTACTTCTAATTGTTTATAAACTTCTTCAATTGTATTTCTTTGAGCTAAATCTTCACTGAAAGCTGTAGCACCACCACAAGCACTACCTAATTTAATAGCTTCTTTATAATCTTTATCTTTTAAATAACCTGCTAAGAAACCAGCTACCATAGAATCACCACTTCCAACAGAATTGATAAGCATTCCTTTTGCACTAGGACAAGAATATACATGATGATCCTCAGTAACTAACAATGCTCCATCTTTACCTAAAGAAACCAATACATTTATTGCTCCTTGCTGCTGTAATTTAGTAGCATATGAAATGAGTTCATCTTGAGTATGAATAGCAGTGTTAAAAATTTCTTCTAATTCTCTATGATTAGGTTTAATCAAAAATGGGTGATATGGCAATACTTTTAATAATAATTGATTTGTAGCATCAACAATAATGCGAACATCTTTATCTTTTAATTGGATCATTATCTTTTCATATATATCATCAGGTAAAGAAGAAGGAATACTTCCTGCTAAAATAAGCGTATCTCCATCATCAATTTTGTCTACTTTACTTAATAATATATCAAGTTTATCTTGAGCAATATTAGGTCCACTAGCATTAATTTCTGTTTCACTGCTTCCTTTTAATTTAACATTAATTCTTGAAGTTCCTTCGTCCAATTCAATAAGATCACAATGAAAGCCTCTTGATTGCAATTGCTTTTCAATTTCTTTTCCAGTAAAACCAGCAATAAATCCTAAAGCAGTATTCTCATAATTCAATCTCTCTAAAATAGTAGAAACATTAAATCCCTTACCGCCAGGATATAAATCTTCCTTAATACTACGATTTGTTTCACCTGCATCGAATGTATTAAGTTTCATAATATAATCCAAGGATGGATTAAAAGTAATAGTGTAAATCATATAATACCTCCTCTATATATGTACTCTATCTAACATTACAACAAATGTTGTACGATTATCATGACTAGTCGCAAATATTTGCCCTTTATGAATGTTTTCAACAATGTTTTTAGCAATCGCTAAACCTAAACCAGTTCCACCTGTTTGAGTAGATCTAGAACTATCACTTCGATAAAATTTATTAAAGATATAAGGTAAATCTTCTTTAGAAATAATTTTCCCATAGTTCCTTATCTTAATAGTAATTCTTTCTTCATCATTTAATACTTCTATTTCTATTTTACCTCCATCATTACCATATTTTAAAGCATTTGATATAAGATTATCAAAAACTCTAGCAATCAACTGTCCATCACCTTTAATATAAAGCTGAGGATCAGAAATTGTAATGACAGGTGTCAGATTATGATCTTGAAAACTTGGATAGAATTCTTCAGTAATTTGAAGAATTAATTCTGAAATATTTAATGTTGTCATATGAACAACAATATCGGGACTATCTAATTTAGTAAATTCAAATAAATCGTCCATCATATGCTGTAATCTTAATGACTTTTCATATGCAACTGAAGAATAATTATGAATTTCTTCTAAAGATAATTGCTTATTGTTTTTTATAAGTTCTAGATAACCAATAATGGTTGTTAAAGGTGTTCTTAAATCATGAGCAATATTTGTAATAAGTTCTCTCTTTTGAATTTCTGCATTTCTTTCAGCATCATAAGCCAATCTTTCATTTTCTTTTAAAACAGCTCTCTCTTCTTCCTTTTCCTTTAAAGTCTTTGCAAGAGCGTTTATATTAGCTGCTAATAAACCTAATTCATCATCATATTTTATGCTTACTTCTACATCATAATCACCTTGAGTAACTTCTTGAATTGATGTACTTAAATCACCAATGTATTTTAATGTAATATTCATTAAATCAAGAAAAGTAATTAAAAATATAATCAATGATAATATAAAAGATATAAGATATCCAAACTCTGAAATAAAAGGTGTAACATCATTAACACTAAATATAGTTAATAATATACTTAAAGCAGCATATACCAAAAAGGCAATAATATAACTTAAAACAATGTCTACAAGCAGTCTAATACGAAAACTGCTCATAAACATACGTCTAAATTTATTGATCATAGTTCAAACTTATAGCCAATTCCCCATACAGTTTTAATGTGTCTAGGATTTCTAGGCTGCCTTTCTATTTTCTCTCTAAGTTTTCTAATATGTACCATAATCGTATTATTTGCTTTTGTAGGTTTTTCATGCCAAATTGTTTCAAATATATCTTCAATAGAAAATACAGTGCCAGGGTGGCTCGCAAGCAATACTAATATTTCATATTCAATTCTTGTAAGAGCTACTGGATAACCATCAACAGTTACTAATTTCTTTTGAATATCAATGACTAAATCATTAGCCTGAATAATATGTTTAGATTCATTAATAGGTTTATTAAACACTTGAAAACGTCTTAATTGAGATTTTACTCTAGCAACTAATTCCATCGCATTAAATGGTTTAGATATATAATCATCTGCACCTTTCAATAATCCTTCAATTTTATCATTATCACTGCTCTTAGCAGATACAATAATAACTGGAATGTTAAAACGTTCTCTTATAAATTCTAAAGCTTGAATACCATCTATTTCAGGCATCATCATGTCTAATATAACTAAATCTATCTGATTTCTTTCAATATCCTGAATAATAGTAAAGGCATTGTATCTCTTGATTACTTCATAACCTTCTTGAGTCAAATATATTTCGATTAAATCACAAATTTCTTTTTCATCATCAATCACTAAAATATGAGGTGTTTTCATAATAGTCCTCCTTTATAAAAACATTATAACCAAAAATGAAAAATACAACAATACTTTAAATTAAAAAATGATTTGTAATAAAAAGAATTGCAATGATAATAATTTTTTGCTAGAATAGATAAGGGCACTGACGTCTTTCCGTTTCAGTGTATTTTTATTTTATAAAAGAAAAGGAGTAAGATAATGACAAAATTTGTGTTTGTAACGGGTGGAGTTGTATCTGGACTTGGAAAAGGTTTAACGGCTGCATCTTTAGGTAGAATATTAAAACAAAGAGGTTTAAAGGTATTTATGCAAAAATTAGATCCATATATCAATGTTGATCCAGGAACAATGTCACCTTATCAACATGGTGAAGTTTTTGTAACTGTTGATGGTGCAGAAACTGATTTGGATTTAGGACATTATGAAAGATTTATTGATGAAGAATTAAATAGGAGTTCTTCAATTACAACAGGAAGAGTCTACAGCAATGTTATTTCTAAAGAAAGACGTGGAGATTATTTAGGAGCTACAGTACAAGTTGTTCCACATATTACTAATGAGATTAAAGCACAAATTAAAGCTGCTGCAGATAGTTCAGGAGCTGATATTGTTATAACAGAAATAGGTGGAACTGTTGGGGATATGGAAAGTTTACCTTTTATTGAAGCTATTCGTCAATTTAGATTAGATGTTGGCTATGATAATACAGTTTATGTTCATACAACTTTATTGCCATATATTGCTGCTAGTAAAGAATTTAAAACAAAACCAACTCAACATAGTGTTAAAGAGTTAAGGAATTATGGGATTCAACCAGATATTATTGTTTGTCGTTGTGAGCAGGTCATTGAAAGAAGTTTAAAAGAAAAAATATCATTATTTACTAATGTACCAGTTGATGCTGTTATATCTAATGTAGATGTTAATGTGTTGTATGAATTACCAATGGATTTATTAGAACAGGGAATGGATGACTTAGTTTTAAATCATTTTAAAATTGAAGCTCCGAAAGCGGATATGGAAGAGTGGAAACAGCTTATTGAAAGAGTAAAAGGTTTAAAAGATGATATTACTATAGGTATGGTAGGAAAGTATGTAGAACTGCCAGATGCTTATTTATCAGTTAATGAAGCTTTAAGACACGCAGGATATTATGCAAATAGTAAGGTTCATATTAAATGGATTTTATCATCTGAAGTTAATAAAGATACTGCTGCTAAACTATTGAGTGATGTTGATGGTATTTTGGTTCCAGGTGGTTTTGGACAGCGTGGAACTGAAGGAAAGATAGAAGCAATTCGTTATGTAAGAGAAAATAATATACCATTTTTAGGAATATGTTTAGGTATGCAAATGGCTACGATTGAATATGCTAGAAATGTTTGTCATTTGGATGATGTAACTAGCAGTGAATTTGATCCTGATTGTAAAAATCCAGTTATTAATTTAATGTTGGATCAATCCTTAGAATCATTAGGAGGAACACAAAGATTAGGAAATTATCCATGTCAATTAATTGATGGAACAAAAGCTAGACAATTGTATAATCAAGTTTTAATTTATGAAAGACATAGACATCGTTATGAGTTTAATAATGATTATAAACAATTGTTAGAAGATAATGGTTTAGTTGTTTCAGGGATAAA
>CAZWZD010000093.1:0-6148 GCA_964638235.1 uncultured Erysipelotrichales bacterium | reverse complement strand
CTGTCATCATGCCTTTTGGAGTTGGTTGATTAATTCAACTGTGAATAGTAACCATGGTGGAGGTGTAAGAAAAAAAGGAGGTCCGAAAAATGATGATAAATTCAATCAAAATAGTTTTCGAACCTGCTCCGAACGCATTGGGGGGGGATTACATTAGCTGTTGAGCACCAAAACAATGCTGTAAAAAAAGAAATAGGTCCGAACAGACAGCTGTACTGTTTCCCAGATTATCAAATTATAAATAAGTAAAAATTTCATTTGTTGATTTAAAATTAGAAAAAACCTAAAAAGAGTTATGATTTATTTTTTTTAATATCTCATAACTCTTATTTTTTTGCTGTTTTCCTGTGAAACGTTACATTTCACAGGAAAAATTATAGCATAAATCTATTTTCTTTCAACCATTTATTTGCATTTTTTTTGCGTGGAATACACATTATGCGAAAATATTGTTATTTTTGACTGTTTGTTATTTACTTGTTTAATATTTTTAATGCTTTGATAAGAAATTCGTCAATTTTTTATAACAAAGTATGTTTTTTTTACAGTAAATTCGCTAAATTAACTGTTTTTTAATCTGAAATAAATTTGGAATTTCAGAAATCATTGAAATTTGAAAAAAGACTCTGTATTTTCCTGTGAAATGTAACGTTTCACAGGAAAATATAAATATCTTAATTTTATATTTCTATCTCAATTGAAGAAAAGGATGAAAAATATGGAAATAACAGAGAAAAAATACAATGAGCTTATAGAAGAAAATAAGTTTCTAAAAAGTATGATTGATACTGCTATAGAGGAAATACTGGGATTTAATGAGGATCATGGAATTGTGCTTGTTAATAATCTTGTGTTTTGTGAAACTTATGAAACTGTTTTTCAGTGTCTAAAAGACAGAACTGCACAGAAGGAAGAGAATTGTTAATGAACTGGTATGTGCTTTACTGTCAGACAGTAAAGACAGCACAGATATGTGAGAACTTTAATAAAAAAGGTACAGTTTTTGCTTTTATACCAAGAATGGAGGAATATATGAGATATCAGGAAGAATATCTTATTAAAGATATGTTTCCTGGATATTTATTCATAAAAACTTCTATGAATCAGACAGAATTTGATAATTATCTAGGAACTATGAAAGAGGAAGAATATGGAATTATCAGAGAGCTAAGAAAAGAAGATGTGTCAGCATTAAGTGATAATGAGATAGAGCTTCTTGATCATTTATTAGATGAAGAATATATATTGAGAATGTCTGTTGGAAGAATCATTAACAGGAGAGCAGTCATTGAAGAAGGTCCATTAAAAGCATATGAAGATAGAATTATAGATTTAGATAAAAGAAATAGAGTTGCATATTTAGATATAAAATTTATGAGCAGAAATATAAAGGCAGGTTTATGGATTAGGCAGGATAAAGATATGTAGAGTTTGGATGTCCGCATACATATGTTATTTGAACATAGTGAAACCAGTTCAACAGCAATAGCTGTTGGATAGGCAAACTATGTTCTTTTTTGTTTGAGGGGAGAGATATAAGATGGATAATATTGATGATGTATCAAAAGTAGAATATATAAATTCAGTGTATTTGTTTATTAAAAGAACATTTGATTTAGTATCATCATTAGTTCTGTTTATTTTGTTATTATGGCTATTTGTAATAATAGCATTATTAGTAAAAATGGAAGATGGAGATACAATATTCTATAAGCATTACAGATTGGGAAAAAATGGAAAGAAAGTAGGTATTTACAAGTTTAGAAGCATGAAACAATTTAATGGAAATTTAGAAGATATTCTTACACCAGAACAGTTGCATCAGTATAGAACGGAATTTAAGATTTATAATGATCCCAGAGTTACCAAAATAGGTAACTTTTTACGTAGGTCAAGTTTAGATGAACTTCCACAGCTTATCAATATTATCAAGGGAGAATTAAGTGTAGTAGGACCTAGACCAATAGTGCCTACTGAGTTATCAGTAAATTATACTGAAGCAGAACAGAAAGCATTCTTAAGTGTTAAACCTGGATTAACTGGATACTGGCAGGCATATGCGAGAAATAATGTAACATATGAATCAGGTAAGAGGTAGGAAATGGAAATGTATTATTGCCACAATGCATCTTTGCTTTTGGATATAAAAATATTATTTAAAACTATCAGTTCAGTGTTAAAAAGAAATGGAGCAAAATAATATGAATATATGGATATGATGAGCTTTTAAAATGTATATACGTTAACTACATGCAGCTTCCTTCTATTGAAAAACAAAGGCCATCACATGAATACAAAATATATAAGGAATAATATTGAAGACAATGGATTATAAGATTGAATATATTGTGTTCATAATCTAAATATAGCAAAAATAATTATTTATACAACAAATATAACTAATCAAATGCATTTTTCATCTATAAAGGAGGTGATGTGATATAGTAAAAATGCAGATATTCCATGAAAAAAGTTAAGTACATTTAAAAGTAAAATGTTTATATTTATAAAATCTTACGCTTACTCTTTATGCAGAATTCCAAATAAAGAAGAGGATGTAGAAAGAATACATATGATAAGTGTTCATAATTAAATAGAAACCTCCAATAGTTTTAATAAAAATGAAATACTTAAGACAAATTAAACATAAACACTTTTTAAATGTACTTTATTTTAGGAAGTGGGGATATCAATAAGTATATATTTTACATAAAAAATTGATATTAATATTAAGAAAGGAGAATTTAAAAAATGAAAATGAAAAAACGTATTATGGCTATTTTGCTAACAGTCTCATTAGTATTTTCGATGGGTACAGTTGCGTTTGCTACAGGATCTGATAATTCTAGTGTTAGTGATAGTAATGAAGTTGTTCTAGATGATACACAAGAAGAAGTACAAGAAGGGCAATTAGATGAAGAAGATCCTGTTGAAGATGAACAATCTAATCAAGAAGAACTTTCTGAAGAAGAACAAGAAGTTGAATCAGAAGATGAAGAATTGCTTCAAGAAGAAGATACTCCAAAAGAAAAAGCTTCTACTTTTGCTGAAACTTCAACTAATGCATTAAAATACAACGACTCTTATTATAATGATTTGAAATCTGTAAGTGAAGCTGTTAAGAATGATGGAGCTACAGATGCAATAGTTTATATTAAAGCGTTAATTACTTTAAGTGGTGATAAAGAAGATTCTAATTATTATGATTATTTAAATAATTCAAATATTATATGGACTAGAAGTGAAGATTATACTGGAGAAAATAGTAGTACCCTTGAAAAAACTGGTACAATGTTTTTAATAAAAGCAAACAATGCAAATGTAACCTTGTCTTGTGCACATATTAATGGGGGATGGAAAAATAGTGATAATAATGTTATAACTGAACCCTTTGGACCAGCTATTGCTCTTTCTATTGGTAGTCTTGAAATTACTGGTGAGACAATAATTGAAAATAATGCAAATTATAATGGATCTAGCAATATTAGGGGTGGAGGTATTTTTATTTCAACAAAAAAAGATTCATCCCCAGCTCCTATTTTTAAGATGTCAGGAGGGCTTATACAAAATAATTACGACAAGTTCTATGGCGGTGGTATCTATGCTGGTGGGAATGGTGATGATATACAGAGTGCTCTTGTGTTTACTGGCGGTACTATAACTAACAATCAAGCTGGTTATCATGGTGGTGGAATCTATTGTGCGAGTCGTTCTTTATCTATGGATTCTGGTTTTACAACTGTAACATATAATAAAGCTTTGGTGGGTGGTGGAATCTATCTAGCATGTAATGATTCTGCCGCAAGAAATGGTGGATGTCATTCATCTATTACAAGAGCTAATATTTCTTATAATAGTGCATGTGGAGATAACTCTAAATCTTGTGGTTATTATGATGAAAAATGGGCATCTTTCTATCGTGGTGGTGGTATATATGTTTCTCATAATGCAACATTAAATATGAAAAATGTTTATGGGGCATTTAATAAGAGTCATAACGATGGTACAACTTACTATAAAACTGAAGATGGATATACTATTGATATACCTGAAGATACAGTTTCATATTATAAAATAGAAGCAAGTGCAGCTGTACTAAGCTGTCCAACTGGGAAAATAGCTGTATATGATGAGGATGGTGCTTTATTTATAGATAATTATTACATCGGTGGATATGGTAATGCTGCAGATTTTGCAGTTATTAGTGATGACCCTGATTTAGGATTATGTTATCTTAGTAATATTGCTCCTGGTGGAGGCTTAATTACTGTAAAGGATTGGGTACAAGGAGTCGATACAGCAGATCAAGAAGATGCCAATAATGATTATTATCAATATTCTTATTATTCTTTAAGTGTAGAAGCAATGGCTTCTAACCAAACAAGAACTCTTGCACGTTCAACAGCACAAGATAATGGTGTTATTATGATATATAATGAATCTGATTATGGTGGATCTGCTATTGCTACTAACGGAACTTTAATATTCGGAACTGAAATGACTACTCTATCTGTCACAAAGATTTGGGATGATGATGGTGATGGCATAATGTCTGATCAAGAGCTAGAAAATCATAAAGATGATTCTGTAGTAGTACAGCTTGCTTATAATAATTATGATATTGATGGTAACTTAACTGTATTTAAAATAAATACCGCTACAAAATCTGATGCCATTCAAGTGCTAAACGCTGAAAATAATTGGACTTATACTTGGAGTGCTTTAGGTACAACCCAAGATTGGACAGTAGTAGAGGCAAATGTGCCAGGTTATACTTCGTCTTTTGAAAAAGTTAATCCTGAAGATGATGAATTTGATTATCGTTATGTTGGTACTCTTATAAATACATATACAGGAGAAAATACAAGCAGTCTAACAGTTAAGAAGACTTTTGAAGAAGATACTTCAAAAGAATTTAATTTCTATGTTAAATTAGAAGGTGAATGGAATGGTGACTATGCATTTTCTTATTATTTAACAGATACTGATGGTAGTAAATCTGATTTAATGTATGTAACTGATATGGATTCTATATATAAATCTAAGTTAAATATAGAGAGTGTTGGTGATAATGTAAAGCTAGCATATGTACATGAAGGAGAATCAGATGATGGTACATATTATTATATTCTAGAATTTATTGATAGTGATGATAATCATAGTTATTATAATCTTATAGTAAATGAAGATGGATCTAAAAGTTCTATTGAAGCAACTGATGAATCTGGTATTAAAGATACTACACAGATTGCTGATGTTACTGAAATCAGTGGTAAGGTTCGTTCTATCATGATTTCTCAGCGTGGTAATGGTTCTTTAAGCTATTTCCTTGTTGTAACGAATACAGACAAAACAACAAGTTATATACAGTTTCAAACTTCTGATGAACTAAGTAATCAAGATGTAGCAAATCAATTAGTGACTATATTACCACTTACTAGTGGTCAATCTATTACATTTGTAGGATTACCAATAGGTACAACTTATACTGTCATTGAAGTTGAAAATGAAGATTACGATGTAACAATTAATGGAAAAGACAGTGGTGATGGAACAGCAACTGATGCAATTACAGAAGAAGGTACAATCGTTGAACTTGATTATGTAAACAAGGTAAAGGAAGAAGTTCCTGATATTCCGGATACTCCAGATACTCCAGATACACCTGATACTCCAGATACGCCAGATACGCCAGTTATACCTGATACACCTGATACGCCAGATACGCCAGTTATACCTGATACGCCTGAGATTGAAATTGAAGTAACTCCAGAGGATACGCCTGAAAAGACAACTACAACAGTAGAGACAGAAGTTAAAACAGGTGATGAAAGTCAAACTGCTTTATGGACATCACTTTTCGTTATTACGAGTCTAGGTTTAGCAGGTGCATTTATAACATATAGACGTAAAAAAATAAATAATTCTTAAAAATACAAAATGAAATTATTGAGTAAACTGGTTACTCATTTTTTAATTTAAGCTATGGGGTTCAAAAAGATGAACCCCATATTTTTTAAATAATATTTATGACAGGAAGGATGATTTATGGAAATAATCAGTAACAAACAGTTATGCAGTGAATGGCTGGATAACATAAAAAATAATATTAAATATAATACCTATCATAAATATGAAGGTATAGTTA
>CAZWZD010000092.1:2493-6171 GCA_964638235.1 uncultured Erysipelotrichales bacterium | reverse complement strand
CAGTTTTCTACTTTTTTCCTCTATACTATCACTTTTTAATAATTCTTCACTTATAGCATTTTGATCTTTCACGGTAAATGAAATATCAATTTTAGGTTTACTGTCACTTTCAGATACAGCTGATAGCACTTTATTTAATAATGATACATTATAATCAAAAGATATTTTTAATTTATGAAAGCACTGAAATCCTTTAAATACATCCTTATAATTGCCATTTTCATCCCTGATAGATTCATATTTTGTCCCTATTTCAAAATCTGCTGTTTTTATATTCTTCTTTTCAAATCCGATCTTAATTAAGCAATTTGTAATCGCATTCGATTTTTGAGATTCTATTCTCATAAGTTCATCATAATCCTTATTTATATTATCTAATATTAAAGTTACAATTATATAATCTACTTTTACTTTTACACTTCCTACACCTTTTACTGTAATAATTCTATTCTCCATGTATAGCACCACCTTATTAAAATTATCTCATATATAATACAATGATTCAATTGTAAAATTTTTTTTCATACTGTTTTTAAGATTGATGCATCTCTATTCTATAAATGCTTTTTTTGCGATCTATTAATGCTATTATACAAATAATGTTTTATTTATAAGTATCAGATTTTAAACAAAGATAATTTATTTCTTTTTTAGTTAATTTTATATTTAAAGCTGCTAAACATGAATCAAATTCTTTTCTATCTCTAGAACCAATAATAGCACAAACGTCAAATTCTTGATTTAATACATATGCTAGAGCTATATTGATTGATGATACACCTTTTTCTTCACCTAATATTTTTGCTCTATGTAATCTTTCAAAATTTTCTTCTGTAAAGAAAGCATCTTTTATATCCTGAGGAGCATTTTCATCATAAATATCAGCGAAAAATCCATGTCCTTGTGCTGCCCATGAAAATAAAGCAATAGCTTGATCTTTATGCCATAATGCATAACTGTCATCAGCATATACACAGCCTGGCCATCTTGTCTTAGCAACGTGAGCTAATGAATATGAAGGATTGTTGACAGATAATCCCTGGTATCCTTTTTCTTTACAATAAGCAATAGCTTCTGCTACACGATTTTGTTCCCAGTTAGATACACCATATGCTTTGATAAGTCCTTCTTTTCGATGCTGTTCTAATCGATCCATAATATCAGCTACTGGTACTTTAGGATCATCTCTATGCAATAAATATATATCAAAGTAATCGCATCCTGTATGTAGTAAACTGTAGTGTAAATCATCTGTAATAATATCAGGTTTTACTCTCCAGTATTCAGGATGATGAACACCATCAGGAGTAATAATTGGATGACAAGCTTTATCCATAATCACAAGTTTATCTCTATTATTTCTTGAATCTAACCATTTTTTTAATATTCTTTCTGATTCACAAGCATGTTCATTGTTAAAATGTGCTCCATAAAATCTACCTGTATCAATAACAGTTCCACCTTTTTGTACATATAAATCTAACATTTTAAAGATTTCTTCTTCATATTTAACATTAAACCAAGCCGTTCCCATAATTAGTTTTGATACTGGTTTTTCTAATCCTTTTATTTTAATATATTCCATTTTTTATTCCTCCATTTTTTTCATTAATATAAAATCTAAAACTAAACCTGCTAAAGCAACTGCAATAGCTACTATATAAACTTGTCCATAAGCATTTACTTGAGCATTTGCATCTACAAATCTAGCAGCAATCTGTGGTCCTAATAATGATCCAATAGCATAAGCAAAAAACATAATTCCATAATTTATTTCTTGATTTTTCATACCAAAATTTTTAGCTGTTAATGGTGGATAGACAACTAGAACTCCACCAAAAGAACCACCTAATACAATTAAACAGAAAGTAAACATAACTATTGAATTATTAGCTAATTTAAGTCCAAATAATGCTAGTGCTGTTAAAACCAATATTTCTGCTAATGTTTTGGTTTCACCAACCTTATCACAGAATTTTCCAATAATTAAACGTCCACATAAATTAGCTAGACAGTTAATGGCAACAAAGTTACTAGCTGCGATAGGATCAACTCCTAATTGAGTTTGAACAATGGTAGAAAGTGAACCAATCATCATAATTCCAGCTGTACATGACAATGCAAATAAAATTAATAAGATCCAAAAGCGACTTGTTTTAATCATTTCTTGAGGTGTATAGTCTTTTGTTTGACTTTGAACCTGCATTGGTGTATATCCTTCTGGTAACCAATTATCATCAGGAACAGCTACAAAAAAGGATGATATTGATACGAACACAGCATATGCTATCCCGATATAAATAAATCCATATGTTCCGTATTTTTCACATAAGATTGCTCCTACTTTAGATAGAGCTAATGGACCAACGGAAGCTGAAGCTAATAATAATCCTGAAATTGTACCTTTCTTTTCTGGAAACCATTTCAATGCCATATTTAATGATGGATTATATAATAATCCATTCCCTGCTCCTGCTATAAATCCAGTAGTGATATATAGCATGGTAATAGATGATGCGAAGGCTGTTAATGCCCAACCTAAACCAAATATTATTCCACCTGCAAGCATTAGTTTTTTAGGTCCACTTTTATCTACAATCTTTCCTGATAAAATACCAAACAATGCCATAAAAGTTTGATAAATAGTAAGTGTTAATGCAACTTGCGATGCATTTGCCTTAGTTGCTATTTGCAGCGGTTTGGAAAAAACACTAAATGCTGCTGATGCACTGCAACAAAAAATAATGATAAAAGCTGCAGTAAATACTAATTTTCTTTGTTTCATAATTTCTTCCTTATTTTTTATTTCACATTTATTGTACAAGGGTTTAACCTATTAATCTAATACCGTTTTTCTATAAAAACTATAGATAAAATCTATAAATCGTATTATTATATATATGGTGAAAAAAATGAATTTAAATCAATTATATTATTTTAAAACTCTAGCAAAATATCAGCATTATACAAAAGCTAGTCAGGAACTCTATATTTCTCAGCCAAGTTTAACGTACGCTATTAAGGAATTAGAAAAAGAATTAGGTGTTTCTCTATTTATAAAGCATGGCAGAAATGTTGTTTTAAGTGAATATGGGGTTTTGTTTCTTAATTATGTAAATGAAAGTTTAAATATTTTAGAAAATGGTGTGAATAGTGTTCGAAATTATAAAAAAGATGAAGAAGAGTTAGTTGAGATCAGTGTTATTCCTACTGTTATTAATCATTTTCTAGCTTCTTTATTAAGAGAATTATCTATCTCTAATCCTAAATTAACTGTTAAGTTTAGGAGTGAAAAAACATTAGATATTATTGATGGTGTTAAACACAATGTATATGACTTTGGAATATGTTCTAAATTAGATGATTCTTCTTTGACTTTCTTGCCTTTGACTCATGAGGAGTTGATTTTAATTGTTAATGAAGAGCATCCACTAGCAAGTCAAAGGAATATTACTTTAAATGATATTGTAAAATATCCTTTGATAACTTATTTGAGTGAAATATCTATTTATTCTATTATTATGGATCTGTTTAATAATGAGAATTTAGAACCTGATATTTTGTATCAGTTAGATGATGAAACTTCGATCGCAAGTATGGTTTCTTTAAATTTTGGAATTGCGATTGTTGCAAAAAATGATTTATTGAAGCCTTTTACCAATATTAAACAAATTCATC
>CAZWZD010000092.1:0-2483 GCA_964638235.1 uncultured Erysipelotrichales bacterium | reverse complement strand
TATTGATGAATCTGCTAGAATGATTTATTTAGTATATAATTCTAATAGAGAGCTTTCTCAAACGTGTTTAAAACTTATTGATTATATTATGAAAAGATGATGGTGATAAAGATGAGAAAAGATCATTTAAAGAATACTGATATTACTTTATATCAGGATGAAAAATTGTTTAAATACAATTCGGATACAACTGCTTTAGGTATGTCCTTAGATCCTATGAAAGGAAAAACTGTTTTAGATATTGGAACGAATAATGGTGCGTTGTTGATATATGCTTATATCCAGGGAGCAAAAAGATTGATTGGCTGTGATGTTTTTGAAGAAGCTTTAGAGATTGCTAAAATAAATCTTGAAATGCATACTGATAATTTTGAACTGCATTTGAGTAAAGTTCAGGATTTATGTATTGATCCTGTTGATGTGATTATTTGTAATCCACCTTATTTTGAAATGAATAGTGCAAGAAATGATAAGTATTACAGAATGGCTATGTTTGAGGAATCATTGCCTTTAGAAGATATGTTTAAAAGCTTTAGAAGATTAATGAAGGATAATGGTGTTGTATATACTTTATATCCAGCTGATCGTTTTCCTGAATTATTTGCAATGGCTGTTAAATACAAGATGAAGTTTATGAAAATTCGTTTTGTTCATGATAAAAGAAAAGAACTTGCTCTTAGAGTTATTGTTAAAATGAAAATTGGACCAATGACAAAAACAAGAGTATTAAATCCTATTTATATTGATAAAGATGAAATTTATATAGAAAAACTCTCAACAAAGTGAGAGTTTTTTAACCAAGTGCTATATCTAAAACCATCATTAAAGAAAAACCACAAGCAAACATAATAGTACCGATGTTTGAATGATGACCTTCAGCCATTTCAGGAATCAATTCTTCAACAACTACATATACCATTGCTCCTGCTGCAAAACTTAATAAATAAGGAAGTACAGGTATAACAAAGTGAGATAACCAGATTGTTATTAACGAAGCAATTGGTTCAACAATACCAGATAAAGCTCCATAAACAAATGCTTTACCTTTAGAGATTCCCTGACCTCTAAGAGGCATTGAAACTATTGCACCTTCAGGGAAATTCTGAATAGCTATTCCAATTGCTAGAGCTAAAGCTGCCATATAAGAAATTGTTTCATTACCATTTAACCAGCTTGCATAAACTACTCCAACTGCCATACCTTCAGGAATATTATGAATAATAACTGCAAATATCATCATAGTTACTCTGCTTAGATTACTCTTCATTCCTTCTGGCTCACTATCATTGATATGTAAATGAGGTGTAATTGTATCAACAATTAATAGAAATATTATTCCTAGCCAAAATCCTACAACCGCTGGTATGAAAGCTAGTTTTCCCATTGCTGATGATTGATCCATAGCTGGAATAAGTAAACTCCATATTGAAGCAGCAATCATAACTCCAGCTGCAAAGCCAGATAACATTTTTTGAGCAGTTATATTTAATTCTTTTTTCATAAAGAAAACACATGCTGAACCTAGAACTGTTCCTATAAAGGGTAAAATGATACCTTGTATAATTTCCATACCAATCATTCCTTTCAAAAAGAAAATATCATAATTTATTATTATTTTCAAGTTATATGCATTTTAAAAGAGTAACACACAGTTACTCTTCAATAATCCAATTACCATTTTCAAATATTAATATTTTACTACAATACTTATTCCTTTAATGAGGTTCATATACATTGACTACAGGTATATAATTATTGATCCAGTTTTCTTTAATCCAATGATTAATCATATCTGAAGAACTTAATAATTGAATCAATTGATTATATGCTTGTTTTCTTCTTATCTCACGATTATCATGAATGACACAAACATGAGCTAAATCTTCCCATGATCCTTTTATATTCCAATATAAGACAGATTTACTATAATATTGACAACTATTACCTATACATTCATCATTAATTTTAAGAACAAAATTCCCTTCATTATTACTACATTCTTTTCCAAATACTTTATCAAGATCTTTATATTTTGGAAAAGGAGTTAATAAATCAATAGCTTCTAATAACAATGGATCAGGTTTAATCATATCCATATCTTTATAACATTTTACCCAAACATATTTCATAATTATTTTCTCTATTCCTTAGCCCAATTACCATTTTCGAATATTAATACTTTCTGTCCATTTTCCAATATAGCTTCTACATTTAAGTCTTTTGTTCCAATCATGAAATCTACATGAGTTAATGAATCATTAATTCCTTTTTCAAATAATTGCTCTTTATTCATTGATAATCCATCTTTAATACATTCGCTAAATCCTTTTCCTAATGCTAAGTGGCATGAAGCGTTTTCATCGTATAAAGTATTATAGAACAATAAATTCATTTGAGATATAGGTGAGTTATAAGGAACAAATGCAATTTCACCTAAATGATGGCTTCCTTCATCTGATTCAATGATAGATGCTAATACATCA
>CAZWZD010000091.1:0-6195 GCA_964638235.1 uncultured Erysipelotrichales bacterium | reverse complement strand
CACACCACCCGTCAGACCGTTACTCTGTGTAGTCCCTTGTAAACTGTACTTTTGTTAGATTTAAATAGACATCCATTTTATTATCATCTGTTTTTACTATATCAGATTACATTGCTTTTTTATCTATTCCCTCTATAACTTAGCTATCAAAAAAGGCAAGAATATGTTATAATACAAATACACAAATATGGAGGTCAAGATGTCAATAGATTTAGAAAAATTAGTAAATGAAGTAAAAAAAGATATGGATGAAGTAGGTGTTCCATATAATCCAAATATACCTGTTAGTATTACTTCAAGGTATCCAAAATCTCTTGGAAAATGTTATTATAAGTTCATTAATGATAAAAGAGTTGCCAGTGAAATTAAAATATCTAAACAATTATATGATTTTCGTGATATCAAATTACTTAAAAACACAATCTGCCATGAATTAATCCATTCTGCCGATGACTGTGTCTATTCAAACCATGGAGGATATTGGCTCTATTATTCTAAGTTAATGAATAAATATAAAGGTTATAATATTTCTAGATTAACTGATTTACCAGAAGAAATGCTTAACCAGTATAAATATATTATTATCTGTAAAGAATGTGGTGCAAAGGGCTATTACAGCAGATATTCACAGTCAATTAAATTAATAGAAGCTAACAGCAAAGATATTTACTGCAAATACTGCGGAAATCATAGATTTAAAATAATAAGGAACAAATGACATGATAATGTTATTTAAACACATTAAAAGTGAGTCAAAACTGACTCACTTTTCTATTATAGCTGTGCTAAAGCTTCATCTAATACTTTTTTGGCATTGAATGTTCTAAAATCTTCATCACTTATTAAAATAACAGGTGTTCCTGAATTTGCTAAACCTTTAAATTTTCTAATTGAACTCTCTAATTGGGGAGTTACTAATACGATATCTGCTTGCTCAATAGAATATTCTACTGCTGTTTCAGCAGCTGCCCATACCATGATTTCCATATCCTTTTTAGCAGCCTCATCTTTTAATGCTGATGCAAACATATTTGAAGTTACGCCAGCTCGACAACATAATAAAACTTTCATCTTTTTTTAAATCTCCTTTCAATTGTTTCATTATTTATATTGTAACACACTATTTATAAAAATTAAAAAGAATATTCTAAAATTGCACAATTTTCTGTTGTAAAATTTTAGAATTCATTATTAAATACATTATAAAAATAAGAATGTATAGTTCTAAAAATACTTCTGCATATTAAAAGCCATGATTTCTCATGACTCATATTTTATTTCATTGCATTAGCAATAGCATTTTGGAAAGATCCAATTGATATTGTACATCCAGCAGCTAAATCAGTTCCTGATTTTGCTACAACGCTTCCTTCAGAATTTGTTTCTGTTTCAATTGCAGCAACTTCATCAGCAGTCATACCAGCTATAGCAGCTTCAAATGCAGCAGCTTGTTGATACCATTCTGCTCCACCTTCAATATTTCCAATTGCAGCAGAAGTAGATTTCATTCCATAATCATCTTGTTTTTCAACTTTAGTTCTTGTATCAGCATCAACTTTTCCAGGAATTTGTGCTACATCAACTTTAGAAGCAGCAATCTTATCATCTTTCTTAGCAATCATAACTACAGTAGTATCTAACATTTTACCGTTATATTCACTATCTTCAATTGCCATTTCATAACCCATAACTACGTTGTCAGCTTCAACTTCAATAGCATTTTCTCCTGCTTTAGCAACAGCTTCTTGGAAAGCACTAATTGAAATTGTACATCCAGCAGCTAAATCACTTCCTGATTTTGCTACAACGCTTCCTTCAGAACCAGTCTCTGTTTCAATAGCAGCAACTTCATCTAAAGTTTTTCCTTTACAATATTCTTCAAATGCAGCAGCTTGTTGATACCATTCAGCTCCACCTTCAATATTTCCAATTGCAGCAGAAGTAGATTTCATTCCATAGTTATCTTGCAAATCTTTCTTTGATTGCAATACTGGTGATTCAGCAGTTGGTACAGATTGAGCAACATCAATATTAATGTCAACAATTTTTCCATCACCATCTAAACCGATAGTTGCGAATGTTGTACTAACTGTAACACTACCATTACTTTCTTCTACACTTGTAACGATACCTAGACCTGCTTTAGAAATTGCTGAAGAACTACTACTACATCCTGTAGTTACAGCAGCAATGCAAGCTAAAGCTAAACATGCTTTTAAAAATCTTTTCATAATCATTCTCCTTCTCTTAATCTCTAAATTCATTATACTATGTTTACTCTATATTTTCAATTCTTGAAAAACATTTTTTCACAAGCTTTTATCACATTGACAATCGTTTACCATCAAAAAAATAAAATATATCAATAAAATCGATATATTTTAATATTTATGAGATAATCCGACAATGTCGTTGACATCTTTAATATTCATTGATTCTAAAATTTGATTCATTTCTTCTATTATTTTTATACAAGCATATGGATCAACTAAATTTTGACAACCAACAGCAATTGCACTTGCACCTGCTATCATCATTTCAATAGCATCTTTTCCACTAGAAATACCACCCATTCCTATAACTGGAATTTTTACTGCCTTACTAACTTGATAAACCATGCGTAAAGCAACTGGAAGAATCGCTGGTCCACTATATCCTCCTGTTTTATTAGCAATAATTGGTTTACCTGTTTTTATATCAAATCTCATTCCAACTAATGTATTGATCATTGTAATACCATCAGCACCAGCTTCTTCTACTGCTTTTGCCATTTCAACTATATCTGTAACATTAGGTGATAATTTTACATATACAGGTTTTTGTGATACTTTTTTAACTTGTCTTGTTACTTCAGAGGCCATTTGTGGGTCAGTACCAAATTGCATCCCACCTGCATGAACATTAGGACAAGATATATTTAATTCTAATGCTCCTACCATATCATGTGTTGAAATACGTCTTGCTGTTTCTACATAATCATTGATTTCACTTCCACCAATATTAGCAATAACCAAATCATTATATAAGGGTCTTAATTTTTCTAATTCTTCATTCATAACAGCATCGACACCTGGATTTTGTAATCCAATTGCATTCAACATTCCAGCAGGTCCTTCAGCAATTCTTGGTAATGGATTACCGTATCTTGGCTCCAATGTTGTACCTTTAAGCATCATGCTTCCCAATTGGTTTAAATCATAAAATTTTGCAAACTCATAACCAAAACCAAATGTTCCACTTGCAGGTATTACAGGATTTTTCATATCCAATCCTGGTAATTTAACTCTTAAATTAGCCATTAACAATCACCTCACTTGAACTTAATACTGGTCCTTCAACACAAATTCTTTTGTATGGCTTCGTCTTTACTTTGCATGAGCATCCCATACACGCACCAAATCCACAGCCCATTCTTGCTTCAAATGATAAATAACCATTTTGAGGATATTTTAAAGCTAAAGCATCTAACATTTTTTCTGGACCACAAGCATAGTACTTATCAAAAGATAATTGATTTTCTAGGATTGCATCTATTACTGTACCTTTTGTTCCTACACTTCCATCCATTGTTGCAATAAAAGTAGGACATATTTTTTCAAATTCTTCTTGATAAAAAATATCATTTTTAGAATTAAAGCCTAGGATTGCAGTTACTTCAACGCCTTGTTTTATTAAATGCTTTGTTAAACTATACATTGGAGGAACACCTAACCCTCCTCCAATAACTATTGCTTTATTTGCATCTAAATCAATAAAACCATTTCCTAGTCCTGTTAAACAATCTAATTTATCTCCAATTTCTTTTGATGCTAATATCTTTGTTCCTTCACCAACAATTCTAAAAATAATCTTAATATGTTTTTCATCATAATCACAGATACTCATAGGTCTTCTTAAATAAGGTTGTAAAGTATCACTAATTTTAATATTAATAAATTGTCCAGGTGCATTTATATATGAAGCAGCTTCTCCTTCTAATATAAATTCATATACATCTTTTATAAGCTCTCGTTTACTTGCAATCTTCATAATCCCTTGATAATTAGCCACTCTTATTCCTCCATTTTTATCATTTTTCCATTAACTATATTTGCATAAATCTTGCCATATACTTGCACCCCAATAAAAGGTGTATTTACAGATTTTGATTTAATATCTTCCTCTTTAATAATATATTTTTTATTTAAATCAAAGATACAAAGATTAGCTAAAACTCCTGTGTCTACCTTAGCATCAAATTTCAACACTTTTGCTGGTCCAACAGTTAATCCATCTAATATTGTTTCTAATGATACTAATTTTCTTTTAACTAAATATGTATATAATAAACTAAAAGCGTGCTGTATTCCTATAATTCCAAATGGTGCTGTTTGAATTGGCTGATTTTTTTCTGCTTTTGAATGAGGAGCATGATCAGTAGACAATACTGTAATTGTATGATCATTTAATCCTTTTATCAAAGCTTCTAAATCTTCTTTAGATCTTAATGGAGGATTCATTTTATAATTTGGATTGCAGTCCTTAATGTTTTCATCTGTTAAAATAAGATGATGAGGACAAGCTTCTCCAGAAACTTCCAATCCTTCGCTCTTTGCTTTTCTTAATAAATCAACTGTTTCTTTAGTAGAAATATGACAAACATGATATCTATTGTGATATTTTCTTACGATATTTAAATCTCTATCGACTTGTTTATACTCAGATTCGTTATTTATCCCAATAAGTCCATGTTCTTTAGCATACTTTCCTTCATGAATGCATCCACCATGCAATTCACTTTCGTCCTCACAATGAGCAACAATAATAGAGTCAATAGCTTTAACTCGCTTCATAGCTTCGTCCATTTTTTCACTCTTTTGAACTCCTTTTCCATCATCAGAAAAGCCAACAACAATTTTTTCTTTAATATTGTTTTCCATATCTACAACTTTTTCACCTTTAAGATTTTCAGTTATAGCACTATATGTATATACATTGATATGAGCATCTTTTTTTACTCTTTCATTGAAATCTTTAATTGTTTCTACATCATCCATACAAGGCAATGTATTAGCCATTGCAATAATTGTCCCATATCCACCATATAAAGCCGAAAGCGATCCAGTATCTACTGTTTCTTTATGTTCATAACCAGGTTCTCTTAAATGAACATGCATATCATAAAAATTATGTGATACCAATTTTCCTTTTAAATCAATCACATGATCATATTCTATACCTCTAGCAATTTCTTTAATGTAGCCATCAACAATTAAAATATCTGTATCTTCAAACTGCCCATTTCTATATAAATGAGCATTTTTCAATAATATACTATCCATGTCAACCTCCTAATCTTTAAACCATTTAAAAATCGAATGTTTTGATTCGTCTTTTGCTATTTCTCCTTCCAAAACAAAATCACTAGCTTCTTGCTTTAAAAAATTATTTTTTCCATTTCCAACATAAATAAATTTCATTGAATTTTGATCACTATTTTCTAACTGTTCCATTTTTTCAAATAATATTTTTTCTAAATGTTCTCTTACTTCTCTATTGATTGGATGAACAATATCAATATAGCTGTCTTTTAACTTTTTACTAGGCATCACTAAAAAATACTTTTTTGATGAATCACTAGATAAAAGTTTAATATCATGAATTGCAAACATATTGGATACAGTTAATGATGCAATTCCTTTCAATTTGTCATTTGTGTAAGTTTTCTTTAAAATAATTTGTGTAATTTGCATGTTTATTTCCCCCTCAATTTACTATTTAATGCTTCTATAACACATTCTGGTACTAAATCTTTAACGCTACGATTATGACTTGCAATTTCTTTAACAGCTGATGATGAAATAAATGACTGATTAGGTCTTGTCATTAAAAAAACCATCTCTATAGAATCATCTAAATATTGATTAGAAAAAGCTAATTGTAATTCATATTCAAAATCATTCGTAGCTCTTAGTCCCCTTACTAATACCTTCGCATTTTTCTTTTTTGCGTATTCTACTGCAAGATCATGACTATATTCAATATATACATTATTAAATTGTTCTGTTGCTTTTTTTAATAAATGAATTCTTTCTTCTAAAGTAAACATTGTCTGCTTATTAGGATTATCGAATATTGTCACATATAATTTGTCGTACATCCGACTTGCTCTTTCTATAATATCTAGATGCCCATTTGTAACAGGATCAAATGTTC
>CAZWZD010000090.1:0-6207 GCA_964638235.1 uncultured Erysipelotrichales bacterium | reverse complement strand
TATCTCTTAAAGAAGCATATTATGAATACAGATATGGTATATTTGCCTAGGACTCATAATAAAAACAACATTTTTCTTAAAAAGAACGCTTATTTTTAAAAAAATAAATAAAAGAAAGCAGTAGCTTTCTTATACTTGACGTTTTAACAACCTTTTTTTATATTCTCTTATTCTAGCACCATAGCGACTTGTATAAATTAATCCAGCAATCAACATTCCTAATACAATTCCTAAACAAAAACTTGCGATAGCTTCTGTTATTCCTTGATTAGTCAGCCCCATAATATCTAAAATCATGTAGATTATAAAAGCAATAATACCAACTAAAAATAAAACATGTATCCTTTTTATCAAACGTTTTCTTTCTTCATTACTATAATCAGCAACCTTAAGCACAGTATCTTCTAATTCTTTATTCATCTTCTCATCTTTCCTTTCATCATCTAAAATTTCTCTTATTTCTACATTATAATAATCTGCCATTTCAATAAGTATATCTAAATCTGGCATATTAAAACCTGTTTCCCTTAGTTAAAAATATTGTTTTTGTTTATCAATCAACTTTGCCAATGAATCTGTAATATATCTCAATTTCTTGTATTCGTTCTCCCTTTTCCTTTGTTTCTGCTGAATGAATAAGGATTTTTTCAATCAAAGCATTTAATAATTGTGCAGTCAGTTCTTTGGGTACAGAATATTCTTTGACTAACTTTATCCATTTTTCAGCATCAACCATATCGATCACGTGCGATCACTGATGTTGGATTAGAATTGAGGAAGATCTTGATTATATTCCATTGTAACTTTATAATTAGCGACGCTCGACTGAGTTTTTCTATATGAATAAGAATATCCTTGTATATAAAATAACAATTCTGGATATAGGTTCAATATTTCTTTAAGTAACTCTTCAAAATCTATTGCTGATTCATTAACTTGAAACACTGTTTTTCTATGATTTAAATAGTAAACTACATTATTTATATTTTCTAATTTAGACATAACGTGTACATCCATATTTGATCTTATCATCTCTTTTTATGGAACGAAACAGTTTATAATAAATAATATAAATTGAAAAGTTATTTAAAATAACATATAATTGAAAAAAGGAATGATAATCATGAAAAAACACATAATTAATATTAATGGACATGAAATAACAGCACAATTTGACGAAGATAATATTCAAAACATATTTATTCCATTACTAAAAAAATGGACCCGAATGCAAAAAGAAAAGAATAGAAGAATATTAATACTGCTTGCTGCCCCTCCAGGTAGTGGAAAAACAACAACTTCTGTATTTTTAGAATATCTTTCTCAAAACATCGATGATTTAATACCAATGCAAGCAATTGGAATGGATGGATTTCATAGGTATCAAAATTATCTAGAGCATCATTATATTGAAAGAGATGGAAAACAAATATTAATGAAAGATGTTAAAGGCTGTCCTGAAACTTTTGATGTTGATAAATTCATTGATAAAATCAAAGAAACAAAAGTCAAAGATACATTTTGGCCTTTATATAATAGAGCCATTCACAATCCAGAAGAAAATAAAGTATTTATTAATAGTCCTATTGTCTTAATTGAGGGAAACTATTTATTGCTTAATGAAGAACCATGGAATCAAATTCATAATTTATTTGATGACTCACTATTTATTGAAGCAGATATAAAACAACTACAAAAAAGATTGATCTCAAGAAAAATGTTAGGAGGTACTCCTTTTCATCAGGCTAAAGAATTTTATTATCAATCTGATAGTGTCAATGTAAAAAGAGTATTAGAACATTCTTTAAAGGCAAATCTTCATCTCATCATGAAAGATAATTTATTTATAAAAAAAGATTGAAGCACTTTTCAATCTTTTTATCTTAATTTCTTACGAATATATCCAGTTAATAAATCAAGCAAGAAAACTGTAACAATAATACTTAATAAAATAATACTTACACGTCCCCAGCGACGTCCTTGAATTGCAAAGATAAGAGTTGCTCCTATACCTCCAGCACCTACTAATCCTAAAGTTGAAGCACTACGAACACCAATTTCAAAGTGATTTAATATTAGTGAAGCATAAATAGGTAATAGTTGAGGAATACGCACATAAAACATAGTTTGTATTCCATTAGCACCAACTGCATGACATGCTTCTACTGGATCTTCATCCATTCGTTCCATTTCTTCTGCAAATAGCTTTCCAAGCATACCAATTTGATGAATACCAATTGCTAACACACCTGCAAAAGGTCCTGGACCAACAACCTTAATAAAGATAATTGCATAAACTAATTCTGGAAATGATCTTAATACATTTAAAATAAATTTTCCAATACGAGGTATAACAATATTTTTCTTCCATAAATTTCTTGAAGCAATCAAAACAAATGGTAAACATAAAACAGTTCCAATAAACGTTCCTAAAAAAGCAATACCAATTGTCATAAGCATTAAAGAAAATACATCTTCACTGCTTCCATTATAGAAAAATGCCCAGTCAGGCTTTGTTAAACTTATTAAGGTTCCTTTCAAACTTCCCCAAGAAAAATAAGTTAAACTAGACCAATCAATATCATATGCACAAAAAGCCAGCAAAGCAATAGTAATCAATAAAATAACCCACTTATTCATCAACAAACTATTTTTCTTCATTTTATGCTAACCTCCTGCGTATTGCTTCTGAAAGCACATCTACAATTAAAACAATAATGAAAATCAAAATAATAATCATAGATACACGATCATATCGGAAAAGTCCTAAAGAAGCACTCAGAGTAACTCCAATACCTCCAGCACCTACATATCCAAGTACAGTAGAGGCTCTTACGTTTATTTCAAAAGCATAGAAGAAATAACTTGCTACACTATTCATGATTTGAGGCCAGATAGACCAAACTGCAACTTGCAATTTCGTAGCTCCAACAGATTCAGCAGCTTCAATTGGTGCCAAATCAATCGTTTCAATAGATTCATATATTAATTGAGAAACCATTCCAAAAGTAAATATAGCAATAGTGATAATACCAGTTGCCTCTCCAATTCCAATAACTGCAACAAGTACTGCAGCTAATAACAAATTAGGAATAGTACGAATAATATTTAAAATCAAACGAACTATATTTGTAACTATTCTATTTTGAGTAGCTATTGTTGTTGCTAAAAAAGCAAAGGGTATAGCTAAGAATACACCAATAAAAGTACCTAAAGCAGACATCTTCAAGGTCTTTAACATTGGTGATATTAAACTTGATATATATGAAATATCAGGATGTGCCAACTTCTTTAAAAAAGCCCCCATTTGATTAATATTACCAAATACATCAGAAAAAGATGCATCTGTCACATAAGCACTAGATAAAAAACACACTGCTATAATAAATATAATAAACAAATTCTTATACCATTGAAAGTGTACAGTATCCTTAATTTTCATAGACTTACTTCCCACTTTCTTTTAAGAATGAATTACCCTTATAAATCATTGTTAACTTATCATTAGTCAACGCTTCAGGTACATCATTAAAAACAACTCTACCATCTTGTAAAGCAATAATACGACTAGAAAACTGTTTAGCAAGTTCTACTGAATGAATATTGACAATAATTGTTTTATTCATAGTCGTATTAATATTCTTTAATTCTTCCATAATTTCCTGTGAAGTTACAGGATCTAATGAAGCAACCGGTTCATCTCCCAATATAATATTAGCTTGTTGTGCTAATGTTCTAGCAATTGATACACGCTGCTGTTGTCCACCAGATAAGTTATCACATCTTTCATGAAGTTTATCTAATAACCCAACTTTTTCTAAAACTTCATTGCATAATTCATAATCTTCTTTCTTAAATAATCCAAATATACTCTTAAATGAAGAATAATATCCCAATCTACCAGATAATACATTCTTTTGTACAGTACTTCTTTTAACTAGATTAAACTGTTGAGATATTAAGCCAATCTGTCTACGAATCAATCTCAACTGTTTCTTATTAGCTTTACTAATAGAAGCACCATCTATTGTAATATCACCTTCACTAATATCATTTAAACGATTAATAGAACGTAACAAAGTACTCTTACCAGCACCACTTAAACCAATAATGGAGATAAATTCTCCATTATTGATTGTTAAGTTAACATCTATTAACCCCTTGACACCATTATCATATGTTTTAGATACATGATCAAAGACTATCATAAGTTATTCACCAGCATTTGCTATATAAGTTTCTATCGTGTCATATGCAGCTTCATCAGCAACTACATATCCAGTATGTCCCCAAGCACTCATAATAGCTAAGCCTTCTTCTTCACTAGCCATTTGTAAAAATGCTTCTTGAACTTTAGTTTGTAAATCTTCAGACATTGTAGGCAATACAGCAATTGCATCATTTGGAATATCTCCATCAGACAATACTGCAACCTTTAATGCTGAAAATAAATCTACACTATTACCATTATCATCAGTAATAGCATCTTTAAATACATAACGTGAACCTTCAAAAGTAAAACAAGCATCAACTTGTCCATTAACTACTGCCTTAATAGCAGAAGTAACATCACTAATAGCAGTTAAAGTACAACTCGTAATATCAACATTAGCAGCCTTCATTTCAGCTATAGGATAAATATATCCAGAAGCAGAAGAAACACTCAAATAAGCAATATTCTTTCCTGCTAAATCTTCATAAGAATCAATATCAGAATCAGCTCTAACTAATACTTCAGCCTTAAAAGTACCAGTAGAAGAATTTTCAATAGGTAATTCTGTTTCTTGATCATAATCAATCAAAGTAGAAGATAATATAGCTTTTGCAGCATCTAAACTTCTAGCTTGAACATAAGCAGCAGGTGGCATGATTCCAACATCCACTTGTCCTGATTCCATTGCTTCAACGATTGTTGTATAATCTGTCGCAACAGTTACATTCACTTCAATACCCAATATGTTCTCCAAATAAGATGCAAAAGATTCAGTAGTTGCATCAATACCATCACTGTTTGTAGGAACAAACTGAATAGTAATAGAATCTTGTTCTGTAGAAGAACTACCTGAAGAGCATCCAACCAATGCTACTGCTATAAAAGCAGAAAGTAACAAAACCATAAATTTTCTCATCATTTTACCCTCCATAATGAATTTCTCCAAAATCATTATACAATGTTTTTTCAACAGTTTTCAACATCATTTCACATTTTATAACACAATAGTCGAAAAAATATTAAATATCATTCACAATCAACAATTTTAAATCCTTCATCTAATAATCTATCAATACAATCCTTTGAACGCAAATGCATTAATCTTACCTTAGAAAATAATGCAACAGGGACAGCTTTTTTTAATTCACCAATATATAAATGCAAATCCCCAGTTATTTTCAAATCAGTAGCTTCCATATAAATACAATCAATATCACTATGACTTTTTATAAAACGAACTACATTTTCAGTCGTTCTCGTATCTGCTGAATAAAAAACAGCTCCCTTTGAAGTTTCAAAAACAAAAGAAAAACAAGACAATACATAATCATGTTTTGTCATATCATAACGCAAACAAGAAAAAGACCTGAAAACATTATCAAGCTCCTCTTCATAAATAAATCTATATGATTCAGATGTGTTACCAAACAAGGACATTAATTTTTTTAAATCAAATACATAAGATTTATCATGAGGAACAATAATATTTAACTTCGTATGAAGAATAAATTGACAATAAAACCCTAAAGTTCCTAATGAGCCACTATGATCACTATGAGTATGAGAAACAACAACATAAACCTTTTTAATATTTAAAAAAATATTCTTTTGTTTTAAACTAGCAAAAACACTTTCCCCACAATCAATAATAAAAAGACAATCATCCTCAATAAAATAAGCAGAAGTATTCCTTCCTTCAGTATAAAAAGCTGAACCACAACCAATAAAATGTAAATCCATATTTGCCTCCAATAATACATTTATTCTACTCTATTCATTAGAATATATCAAGATAGCAATAATTCAAATTCTATTTCTACAGCAATAATAATTGGGTAGAATATTTAATCAACTTATTTTAAATTTACTTTTTTGTGATAGACCACCTGACGCACTAAGAATTAATCAGATACAAAATGTGTCTTGTTCGTCTTGCATATCATGATAACATTAAAACATAGTATCTTCTGATTGTTCACTTTAGTGTTCTTCGT
>CAZWZD010000089.1:0-6211 GCA_964638235.1 uncultured Erysipelotrichales bacterium | reverse complement strand
TTTGAAACAACACAAAGCAGAGGTAGTGAAACAAAGAACTTTTGACACTACCTTAGAGATTACAAAGGAGAAAAAGTATGAATAAATATATAATTAAACGTATAATACAAGCAATTGGTGTTGTTTTATGCATTTCATTGATTACTTTTTTTGTACTAAATATTGTACCGGGAAATCCGGTTAGGATCATGTTGGGAGAGTTTGCGACTGAAGAAACAATTAATCGTGTTACAATTGAGATGGGATTAGATAAACCTATTATTGTCCAATATTTTAATTGGCTTAAAAATATGTTATCTGGTAATTTTGGAACTTCTTATTTCCAAAATAAACCTGTTATTGATATTTTAACTTCTTCATTTAAGGTTACTGCAAAACTAGCAGGTTTTGCTTATTTACTTGCAATTGTTTTAGGTGTTGTTATAGGAGTTGTTGCTGCTGTTAATCGTGGTAAATGGGTTGATTCATTATTAATGACTATTTCTGTTTTTGGTATATCAGCACCATCATTCTGGATTGCTCTTATATTACAAATCTTTATTGCTTTACAATTAGGCTGGTTGCCACTTTCAGGTATTAATGGTTTTTCTTCATTTATATTACCAGGAATAGCCTTAGGAACGCGTTATGCAGCCAGTGTTGCGAGAATTACTCGTACGAGTATGCTTGAAGTCTTATCACAAGATTATATTCGTACTGCTCATGCGAAGGGATTAAAGAAATGGGCAGTTATTATTAAACATGCTTTTAGAAATGCTTTAATACCTGTTATTACTATTGCTGGTAGTGAATTAGGTAGTATTTTAACTGGATCAGTTTTAATTGAATCTATTTTCTCTATTCCAGGTATTGGAAAGATGTTAGTAGATGCTATCAATGTTCGTGATTTACCTATCGTTCAAGGTGGAGTTATGTATATTGCAGTGATTTGCGTTATTATGTATTTAGTTGTTGATATATTATATGCGGTAGTTGATCCAAGAATTCAATTAGGAAAGGAGTCTGAATCTTAATATGGCAAAAAAGAAAAATAATAATCAAAGTTATTGGTCTATAAGCTGGAAGATCTTTAAGAAAAATAAAGTTGCGATGATATGCTTAGTAATCGTTATATTACTTTGTTTGATTGCTATCTTTGCACCTTTTATTACTCCTTATGATCCAGATGCTCAAGTGTTATCTGAAAAACTTATGAGTCCATGTGCTAAGCATTGGTTTGGAACTGATAATTTAGGTAGAGATATATTTTCAAGAATTATTTATGGATGTCGTATATCTTTAAGTGTTGGTATTGTTTCTCAAATTATAGCCACTATTATAGGATATTCATTAGGTGTATGTGCAGGATATTTTGGTGGTAAAGTTGATTCTGTTATTTCATTTATTATTCAAGTATTCTCTTCTTTCCCATTCTTGTTATTTGCAATAGCAATTATGTTCGTTCTTGGTCCAGGATTGATTAATTTATATATTGCTTTAGGATTGTTAGGATGGGTTTCTACAGCTCGTTTAATTCGTGGAGATGTTATGAGACTTAAGAAGATGGAATATATTGATGCTTGTAAAATTAGTGGTGGCAGCAGTTTTAGAATCATCATGAAGCATTTATTACCTAACTGTTTATCTACTTTAATTGTTACGATTACTTTAGGTATTCCTAATGCTATTATGTCTGAAGCATCACTTAGTTTCTTAGGATTAGGAGTAAAAGCTCCTATGTCTAGCTGGGGTTCTATGATTAGTTTCTCTCAACCTTATATAAGAAGCGCAACTTATTTTAGTGTTATTCCAGGTTTAGCTATTATAATTACTGTTTTAGCATTTAATATGTTAGGTGATGGATTAAGAGATGCTCTAGATCCAAAATTAAGATCATAAAGGAGTAATGATTATGGATGAAAATAAAATATTATTAGAAGTGAAAGACCTTGGAATTACTTTCTTTACTGATCAAGGTGCTCTTCCTGCTGTACAAAATGTTAATTTTATAGTACATCAAGGTGAAACATTAGGAGTTGTAGGAGAATCAGGCTGTGGTAAGAGTATGACTGCTTTATCATTGATACAATTGATTCCTTCTCCTCCAGGTAAGATTACTTCAGGAGAGATCATATATAAAGGTGAAGATTTAGTTAAAAAGAATACAGATGAAATTCAAAAGATTCGTGGTAAAGAGATCTCTATGATCTTTCAAGAACCAATGACTTCCTTGAATCCAGTTATTACTGTTGGTAAACAAATCATGGAAGCTATCTCAATTCATGAAAAGCTCCCAAAGAAAGAAGTTCATGAAAGAGCGTTGGATATGATTAAATTAGTTGGTATACCTATGCCAGAAAAAGTATTTGATTCTTATCCTCATCAATTATCTGGTGGTATGCGTCAAAGAATCATGATTGCAATGGCATTATCTTGTAAACCATCATTATTAATTTGTGACGAACCTACTACTGCCTTAGATGTAACGATTCAAGCTCAGATCTTAAAATTAATCAATAAGATGAAATATGAAATGAATTCATCAGTATTATTGATTACACATGATATGGGAGTTATATCTGAAATGGCAGATAACGTTATTGTTATGTATGCTGGTAAGATCGTAGAATATACAAATGTTAAAGATCTATTTAGAAATCCATTACATCCTTATACAGTAGGATTAATGAATTCTATTCCAGATATTGATTCTGATGAAGAAGGAGAATTAGAAGTAATTCCTGGATCAGTTCCAATGTTATATGAATTACCAGAAGGATGTTTCTTTGCTCCTAGATGTAAATATGCAAAAGAAATCTGTCATAAAGAATGTCCTCAAATGCAAAGTAATAGTGAAAACCATTTAGTACGCTGCTGGAAATATCATGAAAAATGGAAGGAGGATGAATAATGGAAAATAGAAATGACGTTCTATTGAAAGTAGAACATTTAAAAAAATATTATCCAATTAAAACATCTGCTCTAAAAAAAGCAACTTCATATGTAAAAGCAGTTGATGATATTAGCTTTGAAGTTAAAGTAGGAGAAACTTTTGGAGTTGTTGGTGAATCTGGTTGTGGTAAATCAACAATGGGTAAAAGTATTATTCGTTTAATTGAACCTACTGAAGGTAAAGTTTATCTTGATGGTCAAGATTTTACATCATTAAAAGGTAATGAATTAATGGAAGCACGTAAAAAAATCAAGCTTATCTTTCAAGATCCATATGCTTCCTTAAATCCTAGAATGACTGTTAAAGATATTATAGCAGAGCCTATTGATATTGCGAAAGTTTATAAAACGAAAGAAGAAAGAGATAACCGTATTGTTGAAATCATGGAACAGGTAGGTTTAAATCTTGATTATATGTATCGTTATCCTCATGAGTTTTCAGGAGGACAGCGACAAAGAATTGGTATAGCGAGAGCTATAGCTTTACAACCAAAATTGATTATTTGCGATGAACCTGTATCAGCTTTAGATGTATCGATTCAAGCAAAAATCATTAATCTTTTAAAAGAATTACAACAAAAATTAGGTATTGCATATATATTTATTTCTCATGACTTGAGTGTTGTTAAACACATAGCTGATCGTGTTGTCGTTATGTATTTAGGAAATGTCATGGAAATGGCTGATAAAGAAGCTTTATATGGAAATCCTTTACATCCATATACCCAAGCATTATTCTCAGCTATACCTAGAATTTCTAATGAAAGAATAGATGATAAAGAAATTCTAAGTGGAGATGTACCAAGTCCAGCTAATCCGCCAAAGGGATGCCGTTTCTCTACGAGATGTCCTAGAGCTATGGAAATCTGTCATAGCATTAAACCGGAGTTAATAGAAATAGAACCTGGTCATCAATGTGCATGCCACTTATTTAATAAGAAATAGAGGTATAAATTGTGGAAATTTCTGTAAATAGAGATCAAATTGTTAATTTATGTAAAGAGTTTATTAATGTTCCCAGTCCTGTTAGTTATTATGATCAAATTCATCCTTTCTTAGAAAAGAAAGCGAAAGAATTTGGCTATAATGTAACTTATGATCGTAAAAGAACAGGATATATTACTATTGAAGGTGAAGATAATTCTAAAACAGTATGTTTAGGAGCACACTTAGATACAATAGGATTAATTGTACGTCATATTAGAGATGATGGTCAATTAGAAGTACGTCAATTAGGTGGAATCAACTACTCTAGTATTGAAGGTGAAGGAGTAACGATTCTTACACGTGATGGACGTTCATATCGTGGTATGGTGATTTGTAAATCACATTCTGTACATGTATTTGATGATGCGAGAACTTTAACTCGTGATGAAGAGAGCATGCGTGTTATTTTACATGAAAATGTATCTAGTGCTAAAGAAGTTATGGATTTAGGTATAGATCATGGTGATATTATATCTATAGATCCTCATTTTGAATATACTGAATCTGGTTATATTAAATCACGTTTTATCGATGATAAAGCTGCAGTTGCTGCTTTATTTGCGATGATTGATTATTTAAATAAAAATAACTTAAAGCCAAAATATCGTACATTATTAGCTTTCCCATTATATGAAGAAATAGGTCATGGTGGTGCTTATGTACCTAGTGAAGTGAGCGAATATGTAGCATTAGATATTGGTTTAATAGGTCCTGATTATCATGGTAATGAAATGACAGTAAGTATTTGTGCTAAAGATAATTATTCACCTTATGATCGTGGTTTAACAACTAAGATCATTAATCAGGCTAAAAAAGCAAACTTAAATTATTGTGTAGATATATTCTATCGTTATGGTACTGATGCCAATGCAGCTATTAGAGCTGGCAATAATGTTTATGCTGCTGCCTTTGGAATGTCATGTTTAAATACTCATGGTATGGAACGTTGCCATATTCAAGCTATCGAAGAAACTGCTAAATTAGCAATTGCGTATGTCTTAGAAATTTAGAAAAAGGAAGAATTTAATTCTTCCTTTTTAAATCAAATGAAGTTTTTCTAAGATCTCTAATCCTTCCTTCACAGCCCCTTCACCAACACTCTTGCTTAAAGTAAAACTTGCTTTTGCTTTAGCCAAAGCACTAGCATTTTTAGGAGCAAATGAATATGGAAATCCTTCTAACATACAAATATCATTACTACCATCACCAAAAGTTACTACTTCATCAATAGATAAATCTTTATTTTTTAATACTTCTTTTAGCATCGTTCCTTTATTGAAATAACCACAGGTTATTTCAATATTATCCTCATATGATAAAGATATAGACAAATGAGGTATTTCTTTTAATAAATTTGCTGTCCCTTTTGCTTCATTGATATCTATATGTCTAGCATCTATCTTTAAAGGAAGTGCCCCTTGCTGGTAAATGTCATCTATACTATCAACACTTGTACAATCTCTTAAGAATAATTCTTTTCTAAAAAATGTAGCATAAGGTAATTCATTAATATCCTTGATATGTCTAGCTTTCTTTAATAATTCTACATGCCAGTTCCAATATTTTTCATAATCTATTAAAATATATTTCCCTTTCGTTGTATGAATAGATATATGATAATGGTTTTCTTGTAAGATCTTAATAACTCTTCTAAATGACTCTTCATTCATTTCATGATAGATATTGATTTGACCATCATAGCTTCTAAATTGTGTTCCATTATTTAGTATAAGTTCACTATAAATATGAGATAAATCACATAGCCTTAACATCATATTCATATCTCTGCCAGAAGCATAAATGAACTCTATACCTTGATCCATTAATTTGTGAATCATATCATAACTTTCTTGATCTAGGTTATTGAATTGATCAACTAATGTTCCATCAACATCGGATACTATTAATTTAATCATATAATAACCTCATCACACAATAATTGATTATACTCTTTATCATTATAACCAACTAATATCGTATCATCTTTTAATAATAAAGGCCTTTTGATCAACATTCCATTTTGCGATAATAACTTGACTGCTTCATCTAATGTAAAATGATTAACTTGGTCTTTTAATTTTAATTCTCTATATAATTTTCCACTTGTATTAAAGAACGCTTTGATTCCTTTATTATATAACTTAATATAATGCTTTAATTCTTCTTGTGTAGGAGTATTTTTTGTGATATCGATGTATTCACAATCAATATTCATACTTTGAATATGTTTTAAAGCTTTTTTACAAGTAGAACATTTAGGATAATATATAAATTTCATCTATAACACCTCTAT
>CAZWZD010000088.1:0-6214 GCA_964638235.1 uncultured Erysipelotrichales bacterium | reverse complement strand
CCCTTTGAAACAACACAAAGCAGAGGTAGTGAACCAAAGAACTTTTGACACTACCTTATGTTCATGGAGGTGAAGATATATGAAAATAGAAATTCAAACAAACATTAAAGATCATGATTTAACTGTTGAATCATGCAGTGAAATCATTCAATTGCTACAACTTTCATATAAATCAATCAGACAACAGATGTATAGCCAATTTTTAGCTATGAAACATTTAAAAAATGCTCTAATTCTAGCTATCATTTCTTTAGTATGTTATATCTTATCTAGTAATATTATATTTTTATATGCGATGCCTGCAATAATTTTACTATTTATGTTTTCTTCTATAATAATGGCAGAATATTTAACATCAAAAACAAGAAAGATCATATCAAATCAAATTAAGCATTTTATTAATCAAAGAGAATTATTAATCAAAAAAGAAAATCAAACCCCTTAGGTTTGATTTTATTTTGCTTCCTGATAAGCAACTAAACAACCAATAATAATACAAATTAACAAAAATAAATCCCCAAAAAGATATACAAAAGTACTCGTAATCAAATAAGGTATCATATTCAATATCGGTGAACCCAGTGAATTGAAAAAAACTGCATATTCAACAAAAATTGAAAACAATGAACCAATAATAGTAAGAATTACAGATATTATAGCAACCTGGCGAGATTCAACTCCAGAAATTTGTTTAACCGTATATGCTACTACATATCCTAATACAATATAAAAGAAAGAACTTGTAATTGACAATAAATCAGAAATAAAATACACAACAAGCCCTGCAAGCAAAGATGCCAGCAAGCCACCAATAATCGTTTTTGTTAATGCTTTTGAATCTAAATAAAGATCATTGCGTGATCTAAAGTATTTCTTTCTTTCTCTCTCTTCTTTGTATTCATTCCACTTATCAAATAAAGACATAACACTCCTCCTAATTTACTAACGTTTTCTTTTTTCTTTTCAGTTTTAATATAATAAACATTGAAACAAATCCTCCTGCCATACCAGAAAGATGACCTGATAATGAAATATCAGTAAATCCAACAGACATGATAAGCATTAATACAATACTTGGTAAAACACTTCTAAAAACATCATTAAACTGTCCTTTACAAACATATGCTAAAGTGCCTATTGCCCCAAGCAATCCACAAATCACACCACTAATACCACCACTTACAGTATTATATCCAAAACCATTAATAAAATATAATATGTAAGGTATTAAAGTTGTCGAAATCATAGATGCTATAATAACAATAAGATAATCTTTAAAAGAAAGAATTCTTTCCATGAAAGTTCCAATGTTATATAACGAATAACAATTGACTACAATATGAAATATTCCAAAATGAATAAAATTTGCAGTTATCAAACGATAATATTCATGATTATAAGACACAATCACAGGATTATACCCTAAAAATCCTAATGCATCATAACTGCTCATTGTTAATCCAAACATTAAAGTAGTCAATGCATAAATAATAATGCAAATACCAATCAATGTATATGTTACTTTATATTTTTTATAGTCTTTCATTTTACTCCTCAATAAATTCAAAAATAGTCATCTGATCAACCATGATCTCTTCCATCGTTTCTTCTTGCTTATTTTGTTCAACAATTTGTTCAAAGCTTAAAGAAGATAAAACATCATCTCTAGAAATTTTAATAGCTCCCATTTCCAACAATCTGATATTTCCATTATATCTAAAATCATTAAACACTAACTGTGTTGTCCAATGATAATGAAAATTCTGAATGGAAGTAAACCAATTTCCACCACTATTAATATTAACTGCTGTTATAAACTGATACTCTGATAATCCACAAATGTAAATATTTCTATCAATAGTATTGGTTACATCAAAATATGAATACGGATCTACAGCACTAATCAGCAATAAATTTCCTTCTCTTATTTGACGATTAAAAAGCTGTTTTTTATCTAGCATATGATCACTAACAAAACAAATAACCTTACCACCTAATTTTAAATAAGTTTTTAAAGCGTACTGTTCTAACCCTTTGCGATAGCTATTAACTAGCACTCTATCTTCACTAATTAATTTCTTTATAAGATTTCTAGTAAAAAAATGTAATTTTCGATCAGGCTGCTGTGGTCCAACAATAGAAACCATATTATTCAATAAAGATAAATCTCCTACATAATAGAGAAACAAAGGTGCTCTTCTTTTTAAGGATTGAGATAACTCTTTGGGATAGTTTTCTTCATATTTTGTGGTTATATTTATTCCTTCATTCTGAAGATTATGTAAAGCATACATGAGTTTATCATAAATGGTTGCTCTAGCAAGCATTTTAAAAGCTATATATTCATCAATCTGTAAAATTTGTACTAAAGCATCTTTTCCCATTCCAAATAATCTAGATGGTTCTTTTAAAGAAGAATTCTTTAATCTTCTTTCAATTTCACACCACTCTTCACTCGTCAATGGATCTGATCCATCACTTACAATATCACTACAAAACAAAAGGAGGGCAATACTATCTAAATTTAAACGAATTTTCATATCCTAACCTCCAATTTTCTACATTATAGCATAAGCTATTCTATTAGTCACTACTCCGATTGAAATAATCGGGCAATCTCATCTTTAGCAAGCTTATAATATGATTTATCAACTAACATAATAACCTCATCACCAGCATGAAATTGTGTATCACCTCTAGGAATATATTCTTTTTGTCCTCTAACAACAGATACAAATAAACATGGTCTAGGCAAATGAACATCTTTTACCATATGTCCTTCACATACACTTCCTATTTCAACAATGAAAGTAACTAATTCTTTTTGTTCGATATAATAATCACTTTGATTTTTAGTAACTAATCTGCCTAATAAACTCTCATATATCGGCTCACAATTTAACATATTAGCAATAATATAAGCAATAAATGAAGCTAAAGCAATAGGTAATAACATTTTTAAAGTTCCACACATTTCAGCAATTAAGATAATTCCTGTCAATGGTGCTCTAACAATCGAAGCAAAAAATCCCGCCATAGCAATTATAATGAAGTTAAAAAACAAATCTTGAGATACACCACAAATAATAGCTATTTTACCAACAATCGCTCCTATTAAACTTCCTAATATCAGCAACGGAAAAAATATACCTCCTGGTGCTCCAGAACCAAAACTGATTGAAGAAAATAAAAACTTCATAATCAAATAAATAATCAGCATGGATAAAATAACCTCATCATCATTTAAATATTCAACTAATATATGTCCTCCAGCTAATACACGAGGTAAAAACATACCCAATATTCCAGAAATAATTAACGGAATAATAACTCTTTGATGTTTTTTCAAATATGGAACATGATCATAGATTTCTAACGTTTTTATTGTTGCTTTATTATAAATAATACCACATACACCAGCAGCTATTCCCACAATAATAACCCAAATATAATGATTTAAAGGCATACTCTCATTAATCACAAACTGTAATGATGGAGTCATACCAAACACATTACGGCTAACAAAATCAGCAACAATTGAAGCAGTCATAACAGAAACAAGAGCACTTGCTGAAAAATTTTTATGAATTTCTTCCAATGCAAACATAATTCCAGCTAATGGAGCATTAAAAGCCGCAGAAAGGCCTGCCGAAGCTCCACAAGTCAATAAAAACCTTTCTTCACTCTTTATTCTTTTAAACAATTGAGAAACACCTTTACCAACCATAGCTCCCAATTGTATGCTAGGTCCCTCTCTTCCTAAAGATAATCCACCTAAAATACATAAAGTTCCACCAATCATTTTAGCAAGTATGACCTTATACCAGCACTGATCTATTTTCCCTTCAACTTCAGCTTCAATTTGAGGAATTCCACTGCCAGAAATATATGGCTCATATTTCAAGCATTGAGAAATCAAAAAAGCCAATATAACCAAAAAAACAAACCATCCAATAATCATTATTGGATGTAGCTTTATATAAGCTAATATATCAAACAGAAAACTTTCAGCATGACTTAATAATAAACGATATATGATTGCTACCCCTCCAGCTAAAACTCCAACCAATAATCCTTCTAACAAAAGTCTTGTTTCTAAATGTTCTTTTTCTTTTAAAACTTTTAAAACTTTTGAACTCAAAATAATTTCCCCCTAAAAAAAGAACTTCTTTTTAGAAGTTCTAAATCGTTGTATTTCTTTTCATAAAAATATAATGCAATGAAACTTCTTTGGTTTCAATTTCTTCATCATTCAACATCTTAGTAAGCAATCTTACAGCCAATGCTCCCATATCATAAACAGGAACATGAATTGAAGATAAAGCAGGTCTGCACATTTTAGAATAACTTGTATCCATCATTCCAATAACTTCCATTTCATCAGGAACAATGATTTTATTATCAACAGCAGCATTGACAACAGCTACAGCTTCTTTATCATAGCTTGTAAAAACAACATCATGCCTTTTATCTTTAAAATATTCTCTTAACTGCGGATAACTTTTTTCATAGTGATGAGAAGTATGCAATACATGATCATCACTAAATTCTAGATTATGCTTTTTATATGCTTCTTTAATACCCTCAATTAAATCTTTTGGACTTACTAAATTTTGTCTAGGACAAATAAATAATATATCTTTTTTATTTTTTTCTAAATACTTATCAATAAGCTCAAATGCTATTTTTTTAGCATCAACATAGATAGAACCAACAAATTCATTTGAAACCTGCTTTCCAATGACAACAGTAGGAATTTTATTCTTTTCACACAAAGCAATCTGTTCATCTATTCTATCGCTATTAAATAAAACAACACCATCAGCTCTTGATTTTACAACTTTTTCCATAACATCTTCAATAGGATTTCCATCTCCTAAATCATCTGTTGTATATATACTTATATTGTAATCTAATCTACGACTTGTATCACCTATACCACCAATCATATCTTTAACATGAGCAAATAATGACTGTGGAAAAACAATAGCAATCGTTGTCGTTTTAGAAGTTGCTAAACCTCTAGCAACCTGATTTGGTTTGAAATCTAAACGTTGAATTGCGTCTAAAACCTTATCTCGAGTTTGTGGTTTAACAACGCTAGAACCATTAATAACTCGAGAAACTGTTGCTAGAGATACACCTGCCTCTTCTGCAACATTATATATAGTGACTTTTTTTGACATTATTCTTTAATTTCGTCAATCATTTCTTCTAATTTTTCTTCAACAGCATCGATTTCACTATTCAAATCTTCTAAATCATCATCATCAAAATCAGATTCTAAAACTTTAGACTTTACTTCTTCATATTTAGAATTAACTTTATCACTTACTTCTAAAATACTATCTTTAATCATAGAATATTGATCGCTTTCTTTCACTTTAGCTGCCAATTCTTCTAATTTGTTTTGTAAATCATTTAACTTTTCAGAAGCTGATGCTTTAAATTCATCTGCATCAAATTCATCAACTGTTTTCTTTACAGTTTCAATTGTCTGTCCTAAAACAGCCTCTACATCCTCTTTAGACAAATCTTTAACTTTGTTATAAGCCTTTAAAGATTCAGTCTTAATATCTTCTCTTAATTCACTACCTTTTTTAGGAGCTAATAATAATCCAGCAACAGCTCCTAACCCTAATCCAATAACAAATTTACCTAATTTCATATTCATCTTCTCCTTTATTTAGATTTTCTTGTAAACATTGATTTAATCGCTAATAAACTAGCTAATATTCCAGAATGAGATCGCTCTCGATTAAAAAATCCACTAACTGCTTCAACAGGGGCATTAAGCATTTCCATTTTGCTATTAATATCATCCAAAGTTTTATTTGCTTTATCCATCGTTGCCTCTAGAACTGTCATTACAGTAGTTACTTCTTTCATAGTTGCAGAAGTTTTAAGCAATAAGACACCTAAACATATTAATGCAAATGCACCTGAAAGTATTAAAAAGCATAAACATAAATCAATATAGTTCATATTCTCTCCTTTCCTTCAATATTCATGTTATTGTTTAAAAACAACCTAACAACTTATTAAATACATCATTAATATAATACCCTCTATTTCTAATTTTAGAATAGAATAGATATATTTACTATATTATTCTATCACATTATCAAAAAATTTTATATGAATTTTTTGATAAAAAATATTTTTGAATACCCATAATCCACAGGTAAATCATAATTTTTTCAATAAGCACCCA
>CAZWZD010000087.1:0-6214 GCA_964638235.1 uncultured Erysipelotrichales bacterium | reverse complement strand
TATCACATAATTTTTCTGCAACTTCTAATACATGAGTTGAAAAGAAAACAGTATTACCTTTTTGAGCATGTTCTTTCATCATCTGCTTTAATTTATAACTAGACTTTGGATCCAATCCTGTCATAGGTTCATCTAATATCCAAATTTTAGGATTACATATAAGAACACCCATAATAACTATTTTCTGCCTCATACCATGTGAATAAGAAATGATTTTATCATTTAATGCTTTTTCCATTTCAAATTCTTGAGAATATCTTATAATTCTTTCTTTTCTATCTTTTTCACTAACATTGTAAATATCAGCCATAAAATTTAAATATTCAATACCTTTTAACCTTAAAAATATATCAGCATCATCACTTACAAAACCAATCTGTTTTTTTGCTTCTATTGGATTTCTTTTAATATCAATATCATTTAATTCTATATTTCCTATATCACTTTCTAATATACCCGTCATCATTTTTATAGTTGTTGTTTTACCAGCACCATTTGGTCCAATAAAACCAGTAATTTCACCATCTGGAATAACTAGACTGATGTCATCAACAGCTTTATGATTTCCAGAAAAAGTCTTAGTAACATGATTAATCGTTATCATTTTTTCTCTCCTCCTGCTTATATATATAATAAGAATATCCTAAAGTAAATAAAACAACTGCAAACATTGATATCATCAATACAATAAAAGATATCAAAGTATTAATAAAAGCTGAAATAATTGTTACAATTCCTGCAAAAACAAAACCATAACCCCCAATTCTATGAGTTTTATTCCATGAAATTTCGTTATCTAATGTCCAAGGTGTCTTAATTCCCAAAGTATAATTTTGAGGAACTTTTGGTAAATAATTACCAAAACCAATAAACATAATACCAATAATAAAAGCCATGCTTACTTTAGTCATCATATCTGGATGAAATATCATAAACCCTATATATGCACCCATTAAAATGAAAAAGAAAGTTAATCCATATCTAAATGTATCATATATTTTTTCATGATTACGTTTTTTGCGTTTTCTAGGATCTAATTTCTTATCTAACAACATACCATAATATGTTAATAGAGGTAAAAATGCAAAAACTAGAAAAGTATAGCGACTTCCATATCCATCAACATGTCCTTCAATATTCCAATGGGTTACAATTGTTTCAGGCATAAAGAATATACTGCAAACAAATATCAAAGATATACCCCATACAATAATATCTATTAATCTTTTACTCATGATTCTCACCTCCAGCATTTGTAAAGTCTAAAAACCAACTCATTATCTCTTGAAAAACTGTCATATTTAAACTATATATAATATTTTGACCACTCCTTTCATCAACTACTAACTGTGAATTCTTCAAAATAGATAGATGATGTGAAATAGATGGTTTTGAAATATGAAATTCATCTGCTATCTCACCAGCTGTCAAAGGTCTATCTCTCAATAATTCCAATATTCTACGCCTTGTTGGATCTCCTAATGCTTTGAATACATCTCCCATAATTTAATCCTCCCTCTTTAGATATTTAGATAATTATCTAAATATCTAATTATATTATAATATCTTTTGCAATAAAAAGAAAGAAAAATATGACTTTTCAGTCATATCTTAATCATTATTAAATCCAGTTTTATCTCCAGCTTGTAAATAATATCGATAATTTTCAATAATTTTTTCTAACTCATCATAAGTATTAACTTTAGATAACATATTTTTGATGATTGCAGAAGATTTTAAACCTTTCATATACCATGGGGCATGTCCTCTCATTTGCCTAATTGCATTTTTTTCACCTTCAACTTCAACCAATTTTTTTGCATGAATTAAACATTGATCTAATTTCTCATCAAAGCCTGGCTCATCTTCCAATTGATTATAATCAATATAATTAACTATTCTTTTAATAATCCAAGGATTTCCTAATGCAGCTCTTCCTACCATAACTGCATCACAACCAGTTTCTTCTAACATTCTCTTAGCATCTTCAGGTGTTTTTATATCACCATTTCCCATAACTGGAATAGAAACAGCATCTTTAACTTTTTTAATATAGCTCCAATCAGCATGTCCCTCATACATTTGAGAACGTGTTCTGCCATGAACAGCAATAGCACTTGCTCCTGCTTTTTCAATAAGTTTGGCAATTTCAACACAATTAATATGATCAAAGTCTACTCCTATTCTTATTTTTACAGTTACAGGTTTATTAACTGCCTCAACAACATTTTTAACAATATCATAAACTAAATCTGGAAACTGTAATAAATAGCTTCCTGCTTTTGCTTTCAATACTTTATGAACAGGGCAACCCATATTAATATCAATAATGTCACAATTAGAATTTTCATCAACAAATTTAGCAGCTTTAACCATAGAATCAACATCTCCACCAAATATTTGTATACTTACGGGATGCTCATTTTCATCTACCATTAACATATCAATTGTCTTTTGATTGCCATAACATAAAGCCTTATCACTAACCATTTCACTTACTACCAGCCCAGCACCAAATTCTTTGATAATTTTTCTAAAAGCAACATTAGTAATTCCTGCCATTGGTGCCATAACTACTCTATTTTTTATTTCAACATTACCTATTTCCCACATTTACTTTTCACCATAACATAATATAACACGATTTTTTGATAAAACAAAGACAAATAACTGATATATTATTTTATGTAACAGATAGTTACAAAATATTTTTTTCATTTTTTCCTTAAGAATGACATTCTCCCTCTCGTCATTCTTTTATTTTTTTAAATTTAATGTATAAAGATAAAAAATACGGTAATGATATATATAGATAACTTACAATCTCCCCTCTATTTTTCCTCCCCTTATAAAATAGATGTAAGTTATCTATTAGTTATATTCCTAGTATTGAAAATGTCCAAAATGAATAAAGATAGGTTAATCCTATCTTTATTCATTTTATACTATATTCTATTTTCTAGAAATAATCATATTATTTTAATTTTTGAGAACCTTTTGAGAAGAAATATCAATATATTTTACTAATTCTAAATCAATTTTATCTATCAAACGAATATATATTCTTGTAGTTGTATTAATATTACTATGACCTAACCCAAAATATTTAACTGCATAAATAAAGATAGGCTGAGCCTATCTTTATTTCATTTTATCATATATTTCATTCAATTCCTCTTCATTGAAATGATAGTGTTTATTACAAAAATGACAAGTAATTTCACAGCCATGATCTTCTTCAATCATAGCTTTCATCTCAGTTTTTCCAACTGTCAATAAAGCATCTTTCATCTTATCTTTTGAACAATCACACTCAAAATATAAATCTTGCGTATCCAAAATCTCAACATCATCAAATATCAATTTTAAAATATCTTCAGGTGTTTTACCTTCATTAATCAATGCAGATACAGGTGGAAAATCTTTCATTTTGTTTTCAATATAAACAATATCCTCTTCTGTTGCATCAGGTAATAACTGAATTATAAATCCTCCACTGGATAATATCCCATTTGTATCATCAACTAATACTCCAACAGATACAACTGATGGAATTTGTTCAGAAACGACAAAGTAATAAGAAAAATCATCACCAATTTCTCCAGTTTGAAGTGGAGAAGTACCAACAAAAGGCTCTTTTAAACCCATATCTCTAATGACTTGAATAGTTCCTTGATTTCCAACAGCAACTCCTACTGCTAATTTTCCAGTATCGTTATATGTATAATGAACATGAGGATCAGAAACAAATCCTTTTATTTTTCCATCACTATTTGTAGTTGCAATCATTGTACCAATCGGACCACCACCATTAATAGTAATAGTCATTTTCTCATGATTTTTATTCATTGCTCCCATCATCAAAGTTACTGACATCATTCTTCCAAGAGCAGCACTAGCTGTAGGCCACATATCATGACTTTTTCTTGCCTCTTCCAATAAATTTGTAGTTCTACAAGCAAAAACACGACAATTCTTTGATTCTACAATACCTCTTACTAAATAATCTTTCATAACATTCTCCTATGCTAACAAAAAATACAATCCTGTACTAATTAAAGGTAAAATCATACAAAGTATAATAATCCAGATAAATATTTTTCTAGCCATAATATCCTCCTCAAGAAAATAAGCACTTTAAGTGCTTATTTCATTTCATCTAATAAATCATCATCATTATCATTATCATTTTGAGAATTATTCTTAAAATAATCTATAAAACTAGGTAATGGATCATTGTTTGCTTCAAATGATTCTTTCATTTTACCATTCTTATATAATTCTTCAATTTGTTCACCATTTAAAGTTTCATTTTCCAATAATGCATTAGCAATTATTTCAAGTTTATCTTTATTTTCCTTAATAATTCTAGTACATTCATTGTAACAATCATCAATAATTCCTCTTACTTGCTGATCAATTTCATAAGCAATTTGTCCTGAATGTGTATTACTTGTAGAAGAATAATCTCTACCTAAAAATACAGCATTCTGTCCAGAATCGTACTTAATAGGTCCTAAATCAGACATACCTAATTCAGTAACCATCATTCTTGCAATTCTTGTTGCTTGTTCAATATCATTATGAGCACCAGAAGATACATCTCCAAAGAATACTTCCTCTGCAACTCTACCACCCATATATCCAGTGATAGATGCTTTTAATTGAGATTTTGTTTGGAAATAAGTTTCTTCTTTAGGAGTCATTAAGTTATATCCACCAGCTTGTCCACGAGGTACAATAGTTACCTTTTGAACCTTATTAGCATCTTCTAATGTCAAACCAATAATTGCGTGTCCAGCTTCATGATAAGCAACAAGCTTTCTTTCCTTTTCAGTATACTTTCTTGATTTCTTAGCTGGTCCACCAATAACTCTATCTATCGCTTCATCTACATCATCAAGTGTAATAACCGAATGATTTGCTCTTACTGCAAGTAAAGCAGCTTCATTTAATACGTTTGCTAATTCAGCTCCAGAGAATCCAGGAGTTCTTTGAGCAATATTATCAAAATTGACATCAGGAGCAAATTTTTTATTTCTAGCATGAACTTGTAAAATTTGTGCTCTTGCTCGTTTATCAGGATTAGCTACCATAATTTGTCTATCAAAACGTCCAGGACGAAGTAATGCAGGATCCAAAACATCAGCTCTGTTAGTAGCAGCAAGAATAATAATACCTTCATTACCACTAAATCCATCCATTTCTACTAATAATTGGTTTAAAGTCTGTTCACGTTCATCATGACCCCCACCAACACCAGTACCTCTTTGTCTTCCTACTGCATCTATCTCATCAATAAAAATCAAACATGGAGCATTTTGTTTAGCTTGCTTAAACATATCTCTTACACGTCCAGCACCAACTCCAACGAACATTTCAACAAATTCAGAACCAGAAATAGAATAGAATGGAACATTTGCTTCACCAGCAACTGCTCTAGCAAGCAATGTTTTACCAGTACCTGGAGGCCCTACTAATAAAACACCTCTAGGAATTTTAGCTCCCATACTTTCAAATTTCTTAGGAGCTTTTAAGAACTCTACTAATTCTGTTAATTCTTCTTTTTCTTCATCAGCACCAGCTACATCGGTAAATCTTGTTTTTTGATTTTTTTCTAATTTTGCACGAGAATTACCAAATTCAAATGCTTTTGCATTGCCACCAGCACCACCATTGATAGATCTCATAACTAAATACATTGCACCAATTAATAATACATATGGAGCAATATTTAATACAAGATTCCAAATCATATTTGTATCATCTGTATTTTCTACAGTTGTTTCTATTTTTTTATCTTGTAATAACTGCATTAAAGTATCAACTTCCTGACTTGTTTGAGGAAGATTAGTTTTAAACGTATAGCTAGTTTCTTTCCCATTAACAGTCTTTTTATAAGTTCCAGATACTTTTACAACATATCTACTAGGTGTAACAGTTACTTTTTCAATTGTTTCATTTTCAATAATTGTTAAAAAATTGTTATAATTTACTTCAGATGATTGACTTCTGCTCAACATTGGAATCAAAGCTGTAATAACAAGCAAGACAATCAACCAAGGCAGTATTGCCTTAACTAACGATTTATTCTTATTATTCATTTTCTTCTCCTTTTACATATAAACTTCTTCTTTTAGGATACCCACATATGGCAAGTTTCTATACTTTTGATTATAATCTAATCCAAATCCAACAACAAATGCATTAGGAA
>CAZWZD010000086.1:0-6234 GCA_964638235.1 uncultured Erysipelotrichales bacterium | reverse complement strand
TAAATAACCAAAAATAGAATTTGTATATACAGCAGGTAATACAGTTAAAATAATAACAACTATAATCATTAAAATATTTAATAAAATTTTAAAGATTCGCTTAATCATAAGCTATTCATCTCCCATTTGCACAGGTACAACAACAGTAGTTACTATATTGTTGATAATGTCTTTAGGATCCTTCTTTTCAACTCTTGCATTATGACTTAATATTAATCTATGTGCTAAAACATATGGAGCTAAATATTTAACATCATCAGGAATAACATAGTTTCTTCCCTGATATAATGCATAAGCTTTACACAATGAAGTTAATGCAATACTACCTCTAGGAGAGCTTCCTAGCATAATATCACTATGCGATCTTGTTGCTTCAACGATATGAACGATATATGAAACAACTTGTTTATTAACAATAACTCGTTCACATTTTGATATTAAATCTACAACTTCTTCTCCGCTAATTACAGATGTCAATTGTTTTTTAGCTTTTTTACCATTTAAAACAATGTTGACTTCCTCGTTCAATGCTGGATATCCTAATGATAATTTCATCATAAAACGATCTATTTGAGCCTCAGGTAATTGATACGTACCTAACGATTCTATAGGATTTTGAGTTGCGATAACCATAAATGGTGGTTTTAAAACATATGTATGTGAATCAACTGTCATCTGTCTTTCTTCCATAATTTCAAGCATTGCAGACTGTGTTTTTGCTGAAGCACGATTAATTTCATCAGCTAAGACAATATTACTTAATGCTGCACCAGGTCTAAATTCAAACTCACCTGTTTTTTGATTATAAATAGAAAACCCTGAAATATCAGACGGCATAACATCAGGAGTAAACTGTATTCTCTTATAATCACAATCAATACTTTTAGATAAAGCACTCGCTAGAGAAGTTTTACCTACTCCAGGAACATCTTCTAATAAAATATGTCCTTGGGCTAACATACATAACACTGTTAATACAACTTGTTCATTTTTGCCTTTAATAGCAATATTAATGTTATCAACTATTTTTTTTATTTGCTCTTGAGCAATTTTAGCTTCTTCAATTGTTAAAGCATCTTCTTGTTTTTCATCTAATTCTACAATTTTATCCATTTTTATTCTCCTATCTTAAACTAAATCCAGGAACACATACTCTAACTGGATTCCCTTGACTATCTATAACTTCTAATATTTCTACATCTGCATGATAAGCAGATTCTAAATTTTTCTTTGTAACAACTTGATATGTATCTCCAAATATCATTGGTGCATCTTTATATATAAGAGCAGTTTTATCCATACACATCAATGCCTGATCTGGCATATGTGTAGTAAAAATAATACATAATCCCTTCTTAGCCAATTGACTTATACAATTCATTACCATAATCATATTTCCATAATCTAAATTTGCTGTTGGTTCATCCATTATCAATATTTTAGCTTCTTGAGCCAATGCTCTAGCAATCATTAAAAGTTGCCTTTCTCCACCAGAAATTTCTGTATATACCTCATTCCTTAAATGACTAATACCAACATCTTCTAATGCTTGTTCAACGATTTCATAATCCTTTTTACTAGGCTGAGAAAAAGCTGCTATTTGTCCCATTCTGCCAAACATTGCCATATCTTTAACCGTATATGGATAGGTTGGAACATGTACTTGAGCAACATATGCAAGATAGCGAGAACGTTTCTTAACACTCCATTTAGAAATATCATCTCCATCTATATAAATATTTCCCTTTAAAGAAGGAATCAACTGCAAGATAGTTTTAAATAATGTAGTTTTACCTACACCATTAGGTCCCAAAAGAGTGCATATGTTTCCACTTTCTAATGTAAAAGTTATATTCTTTAAAATAATATTGTTTTGATCATATCCACATGCAATATCTCTTAATTCTAATTTCATTTAAAATTCTTCCTTCTTTCTCAATAACACAATAATAAATACAGGCATCAAAATTAAATTTAAAATAAAGCTCATTGGCATAGTTGTATTAAAAACAGTTACTAATAAAGTAAACATTCTTCCTATCATAACAAGACTTCCACCAATACATGCACTATAAATAAACACTTTTCTAAAATCAGCTCCAACATAAGATCTAACAATATATGGAATAAGCATAGAAACCATTCCAATATCTCCACAATGAACAGTAGCTGCCGTTGCTAATAAAACACCACAGCATTGTCCAATATATTTCATTAATTTTGTCTTTATTCCAATCGATTGAGCCTCCTGATTATCAATAGCTGTAATATTAAATCTATATTTCAATAAAAACATTGGTAATAATCCAATCAATAAAACAATAAAAAATAAAATAATACTTATCCAATCAGTATTAATATTAACACCCATAGTTATTTCTTGATAAATCAGCATTTCTTCCTCACTCATTTGATACATTTGATACATTGTAAAAACATTTAAGAATTGTGAAACAATAGATCCTGCCATCATCATTTCAACAACTGTAATATTTCCATTTTTATCTTTTGAAAAATAACCTAAAAGCAACACTAATGAAACACAAACAATAGCTAATCCATAACAAATTTTATATCTCAACGTTATTAAATTAATAGCTTGATACGAGTAATAAAAGACAATCAGTACATTACCAAGTTTAACTCCAGCAGTAGCTCCTATTATATTTGCAGAGGCCATGGGATTATGATATAAAGTTTGAAATATCGCTCCTGATACAGCTAATCCCATTCCTGCACCAAAAGCCATAATTAAACTTTTATCTATGTAAGGAAATATAAATTTACTAGGTTCAATCTTATATCCATAATATATTGTAGTTATACAAATAACAAAAATTAATATTGTCATAATAAGAAGAACAGTTAAATTTTTTATATCTTTCTTCTTATCTGCAAGCCATAACTGATAAATATTTCCTTTAGATATTTTCATGACGATCACCCCTTTTAAAAAGTGTATAAACCATAATAATTGTACCAATAGCACTTGTCACTAAATTTAATGAATCTGAAATTTTAAAAAAATATGCTATATCATATACAACAGTTAAATAAATAGCTCCCACCATAATAGAAGAAGGTAATAATTTCTTCATATCAATTCCTACAAGCTTACGAGTAATCAAAGGAACCATATAACCAATAAAACCAATACCACCTACAAAACTCACAACAATAGCAGTTAACAAAGATCCAATAATAATTATTAAATTTCTATAAAAATAAACATTTAAACCTAATGATAAAGCTTCATCTTCCCCCAAAGATAAAACATTCAATCTATCTTTTAAAACAATAAGTATAATTATTAAAATAAGCAAAGGAATAACCATTAACAATAAATCCTGTAACGAAGCTATAGAATTAAAATTTCCCATCATAATAAATTGAATCATTTCAATAGCTCCACCAGTAGGATCATTTAACAACAAATAATACTGAACAAGCATCGTTATATTACTTACAAAAGCAGAAAAAATCATACCTGACAAAATCATTCTACTAGAAGATAATTGACCCTGTCCTAATAAATTAGAAACACCTAAAATAAAAACAGTTCCTAATAAACATCCTATAAAAATTATAATTTGTTGAAGATATTGTCCAATTGAAAAACTTTGATTATAAATTGAAGAACTAAAAAATAGTATATAAACAATACACCCTAATCTTCCTCCAGCCATTGTACCCATTGTTGAAGGAGCTGCCAAAACATTTTTTAAAGATCCTTGAAAAATAGTTCCACACGCTGCCAAAGCTGCACCAGTAAACGCTACTGCAATCAATTGATACATGACAATATCAATTGATTGATAGAAAGAATCATGTAAAATAAAATGATAAAAATTTTGTATATTTATAGAAATATGACTCACAAAATAAGAAATTGAAAAATTCCATTCATCATAATTAAAATGTGTAAAAATTGATATAAAAAATAATCCAAACCAACAAAAAAATAATACAACTGACCATGAAAAATGTTTTTTATGTTGTTTTTCCTTATTTTGATACAAAACAGTTTCATCATTATTTTGATGAATATGTATACGTTTCTTCTCCATAGTATCTTTCATCTCACTTTATCCCATTAAAAACCAAAAGAGAGAGTAATAAGCATATGCTTATTACTCTAACATCTTATTAACTTCTTTTTTTCTTATAAGTATAAATACCAGCTATACCAGTTACAAATAACATACTTGCATATAAACCAGCATAATTATAATCGCCAGTTTTAACAGTATCAGAATTACTGCTAGTTGAATTAGCTACATCACTGCCAGTTATAGTTGCATTACCATTATTTAAAGAACTATCAGTATCAACTGCTGGAGTATTAGTGTTTGTAGTTCCAGGATTGTTAGAATCTGTAGTTTCATCAGGTTTTGCAGGCTGAGTTGGCTCTTCAGGAGTTACTGGATCTGTTGGCTTAACAACAGCATCAATTATAGTTCCTCCTTTTTCTCCTGTACTTCTATCTGAATAATAGTTATTACCTAAAATCGTTTTCATATTAGATTCCCAATCTGAACTTAATGTAACTGAAATACCAGCAGGTAAAGCAACACTTGCAAAATTTGTACTTACAACAGTTTGTAAACTTTCTGCATCAGTAACATGTAAGAATGTTTTATAGAAATATGCACATACTTCAACAGGATCAATATTTAATTCATCATGATACAAATAAGCATTATAATAAGCCATTCCCATAGCATTTTCTACAGAGTTCATTGTAATTCCATATAATGAACTTGGATAAGATTGAATAATCATTATCTCATCACCCAAAGCAGCAACTAATGCATCATTAATTGAAGATGAATTATTAGATTCAATAAGTATTGCATCAACATTTTTTAAATCATCAGCAGTAAGATTTACACTCTTTTCAGTACCATCAGCAGGAGTGCTATCAAATCGATTTGCAATATTGTAAGTAACAGCTTCAGTATATTCTACATAACGATCTTGACTTGCTCCATTATAATGTTTACTAGTTGTTGGTGCACAAGCAAATGATTCATCTTCATTAACAGCAGTTACAATCGCAATTGTTTTCTTTTCACTAACATTACTATTAATATAATCGCTAATACCATTAACATATCCTTCATAAGCATCAGCAATCATTTGAACATCACCATAACGAGTAGTTTTTCCAGTTTTTTCTTCAACTTTTTTAATAGCATCTGCAAAATTATGAACAGTTTCAATCATAGTTTGTAATGTTGCAGGCACATAAGCTACTTTTTCAGGATTATATGATGCATCATAATTTTCTTGATAATATTGAATTTGTTCATCATAGCCACTAAGACTTTCATAATCTTGAGCAGTAGCAGCAACACCTACTAAAATATCTGGATGTGCATAAATTGAAGCAGTTAATTTTGGATCAGGACTAGGACTTTGTAAATCTGCCATAATAGGACTTCCTGCTGCTGCAGAATTAACTAAAGCGTCAGCACTTGCTTCTAATCCGTTAACTTCTGCATAGAAATTATAGAAATAGTTCCAATAATATGGATCAGGATTATCATTTAATGATGTTCCCCATATTCCTAATGCAGCACATGCTTTTGCTGCCTCTAAATCAGCTGGTGCACTACCATTGATCATACCATATCCAGCAACAGCGTTAACACCTAAAATACCCAAAACAGGTGAAGCTGCACGATGTGCTGAAGCAGTGATGATATTTTCATTTACTGCCATTGGTTGTGTAGGTGCTGAGTATGTACTATCAGCAGCAAATACACCACTAACACCAGATAAACAGATTCCTCCTGCCATTGAAAGTGATAAGACAGTTGCGATAGTTCTCTTTAAAATTTTCTTCCCTTTCATTTTTTCTCCTTCTTTCCACAATACATTTTAGATTAATCGTTCGTTTTCTAAAAATTATTCCTTCAAAAAAAATACATTTATACATAAGTCCATAATGCCTGGATTACGTATAAATGTATCTCGGTATAATATAGTTCACTTAAATTAGATCATTATATTTACGTATTGTACATGCTTATTTTTACACTTTTTTCTGTATATTGCAAGAAAAAATTCACAAATTTGACATAATTATATATATAATGATAATATGTTTTATTGTATATAGAGGGGGCTTTTGAATGTTAAAAGAGAAATTCAAAAAAATGTATAAAGAGAATAGAAAAGATATGATTATTCAATCTACAATCTTTTTGAGTGTGCTTATTATGTTAATAA
>CAZWZD010000085.1:0-6260 GCA_964638235.1 uncultured Erysipelotrichales bacterium | reverse complement strand
AAATGTAGTACTATTATAACATAGTTTAGGTGAATTTTTGTCTCGAGTTTGTCCCACCTTTTTTCATAAAAATTATATATTATTTTTTATATTTCTGCATTGGACAGATAGTCTAAAATGCTTATTTTTTTTGTATGATTAAGATTATAAATTTGTTATTATAATAATAGTAGTAAGGGATGTGAGATACATGAATCAGAAAATATATGTTGCGATTGACTTGAAATCTTTTTATGCTTCTGTAGAGTGTAGTTCAAGAGGACTAGATCCATTAACAACACATTTAGTGGTAGCTGATAGCAACAGAAGTGAAAAGACAATATGTTTGGCTGTATCTCCATCATTGAAGGCTTATGGTATTTCTGGTAGAGCAAGATTATTTGAAGTTATTCAAAAAGTTAAAGAAATTAATGAAGATAGAAGAAGAAAAATATATAATGGAATATTCACTGGAGCATCGTATGATGATATTACATTAAAGAATAATTCTTCATTAAAATTAGAGTACATTGTTGCTCCTCCTAGAATGGCTTATTACATTGAATGTAGTACATATATATATGAAATATATTTAAAGTATGTTTCGTGTGAAGATATTCATGTTTATTCAATAGACGAAGTTTTTATAGATGCAACATCTTATTTAGATACTTATAATAAAACTCCTCAAGAATTTGTAAGTATGATTATTCAAGATATTTATAAAACAACAAGAATTACAGCAACTGCTGGAATAGGAACAAACTTATATTTATGTAAGGTTGCTATGGATATAGTTGCAAAACATAAAAAACCAGATAAAAATGGTGTAAGAATTGCTTATTTAGATGAAATGACATATAGAAAATTACTTTGGACTCATACGCCCTTAACAGATTTTTGGAGAGTAGGAAGAGGCTATGCAAAAAAGCTTGAACAAAAAGGGTTGTATACTATGGGAGATATAGCGAGATGTTCCTTGGGAAAAATTACTGACTATTATAATGAAGATTTGCTTTATCAATTGTTTGGAATTAATGCTGAATTATTGATTGATCATGCGTGGGGATATGAATCATGTACAATGAAAGAAATTAAAGAATACGAGCCTGAAAATAATAGTGTAGGTTCAGGTCAGGTCTTGCATCGACCATATAGTTATAAAGAAGCTGAAATTGTTTTAAAAGAGATGTTAGAAGCATTATCACTTGATTTAGTTGATAAAAGGTTAGTTACTAATCAAATTGTTTTGACTGTTGGTTATGATATAAGTAATAAGAAAGATAACATTGAAATGAAAGTAGATAGATATGGACGTAAAATCCCTAAACATTCACATGGAACTAAAAATTTAGATGAATATACTTCTTCAACTATGTTGATAACCGAAGCGGGTTTGAAATTATATCACGAAATCTTACATAATGATTTATTAATTAGAAGATTGTACATTACTGCTAATCATGTTATTAACGAAAATGTTGTTAGTGATAGAAAAAGTTATACTCAATTAGATATATTTAGTGATTATGATGAAGTGATAAAAAGAGAAGAACAAAAAAAGGAAGCTTTAAAAAAAGAAAAGGACCTTCAAAAAGCAATGTTGGATATAAAGAAAAAATTTGGGAAAAGTGCTGTATTGAAAGGCACAGATTTACAAGAAGGTGCCACTCAATTAGATAGAAATAAGCAAATTGGTGGACATAAAGCATAGGAGGCTATAATGAATAAAGATAAACATAGATATGATGATATAATCAATATACCGTATCAAAAGTCTAAAACACATCCACATATGTCTTTAAATGATAGAGCAGCTCAGTTTGCTCCATTTGCGGCTTTAAATGGTCATAGTGAGGCAGTAAGAGAAGCAGAAAGATTGGTTGATCAAAAAATCATCTTGGATCAAGATGCTATAGAAATATTAGATAAAAAAATAGTTATTATCAAAGATAATGTTAAAATAAAACCTCAAATAACTATAACATACTTCGTGGCCGATAATAAAAAGAATGGAGGAAAATATATTACTGATATAAAATTTGTAAAAAGAATAGATGAGTTTAATCATAAAATTATATTTGATGACTATTCTTCAATATTAATAGACGATATATATAATATTGAATCTGAATTATTTAAGGAAATGTAATTTTACATTTCCTTAAATAGAGGTGTATTATCAATTAATTTTTTTCCCAATTCGCAAAGATCATTTTGACGCCATACTGCAATCAATGGAATAGGAGCTATATCTATTAGAGGTATACTAACTAAGCCATCAATGTTTGAATGATACAAACAATCAATAGTTCTGACAAGTAAAATACCTCTTCCAGCAATCGCAAAACCTTGGGCTTGGTCGAATGATTTTGGAGTTAGTTCTACTTTAGGACTATTTTTTTTGTTTTGTTGAATGAGAAGATATATATCTTCATATTCTGTTCTAGCATTTTTACTGTCGACAAAAATAATCGTTTCATTTTTTAAATCATTTATGGTTAATTTTTCTTTTGTAGCCAATGGATGCTGTTTACACATCATACAAGACATCCAAGTCATACAAACATTTTTATATTGTAATCCTATTCCTTCACGAAAAAAAGCTGGATAGGTAAATAGAATATCAGCAGTTTTTGATAATAGTGGTTGTAGTACATCTTCATAGCTTCTTTTACTTAATTCTATTTTTTTATTTGAAAGAATGCTGTAAATTTTATTGACAATTTGCCCAATCATAGTAGGAGAAGTAGGAGTAGCAAAGCAAACGTATAATATATCTTGATTATTATTAGCTATTTTTTTAGCTTTAATAATAGCTTCTTCGTATTGCAAATTTAAAGCAATCATCGATTTATAAAAAGATGCTCCCGCCAAAGTTAGTGTTACACCATGAGTATTGCGATCAAAAAGTAAAAATCCAATCTCTTTTTCTAAAGTATGTATGTGGTAAGAGACAACGGATTGTGATAAATAAAGCTGTTGAGCAGCCGTTGAAAAATTTTTATATGTGGCTACATTAAAAAACATTTTATTTGTTGACTATTCATAAATTACCTCTTTAATATATAATATCTTAGCATTTGTTATCGAATATTTCAATAACAGAAATATATTTTGTATTTCCCTATTTTAAACATCAATACTATAATTTGGATTGAAAGGAGATATTGATAATGGAAGAAGAATTATCTATACAAGAAAAAAGTTTAGAAACAGAATCAATAAGAACAATTATTTGGAAATATGGTATTCCTTGTGCGTTAATTACAGTTATTAATGCTCTTTATAATATCGTGGATCAAATATTTATTGGTCAGGGTATTGGTTATTTAGGAACAAGTGCTACTAACGTAATATTTCCTTTAAGCACGATTGGATTATCTTTTGGATTATGGATTGGAAGTGGTAGTGCTACTATGTTTAGTCTGCTTTTAGGAAAAGGAGAAAAAAGAAAGGCAGCACAATGTATTGGCAATGCTGTTGTAATGATGCTTATTGTAAGTATACTTTTTACAATAATAACTTTGGTATTATTACCAAATATTGTTATCTGGTTTGGAGCTACTCAGCTTGTTTATGATTATGCAATTGACTATGGAAAAATCATTTGTTTTGGATTTGCATTTTATTTGGGAGGTATTGGTTTTGGAAATATGCTGCGAGCTGATGGACGCCCTGAAATAGCAACTATTTCTACACTTATTGGGTGTATTACTAATTGTATATTAGATCCAATTTTTATTTTCTACTTTGATTGGGGTGTTAAAGGTGCAGCGTGGGCAACATTTATTGGACAATCAATTCCATTTATTCTTACCCTTATTGCAATTTTACGCTTGAAAACAGTTAAATTAAAAAAGCAGGATTTTAAATTAGTACCAAGAATTTGTATTGAAATTATAAGTCATGGATTGGTTGATGCAATCTTAAATTTAAGTATTACTGCATTATATTTTGTTAATAATAATTTATTAACGAAATATGGAGCAATTTCAATATACGGAAGTGAAATTCCTTTAGCCACTGCTGGAATTATGCAGAAATTTAATCATATTGTTACTGCAGTTGCAACTGGTATGGGACAGGGAGCACAGCCTCTCATTGGTTATTGTTATGGACGTAGAAATATAAAAAGAGTAAAAGAAGCAATTAAGTTTACTTTAATTCAAGGCTGTATTATAGGAGTTGTATTAGGAAGTATAATTTTAATCTTTGCTGACAAGTTTTTATTACTTTTTGGTTCAGAAAGTGAATTATACATGGAATTTGGAATAAGATGTTTTAGAATATTTTTATCTTTGGTATTCCTTTTTGCAATTCAAACTACTGTAAGCAGTATATTTATGGCTTTGGGTAAGGCTGGCAAGGGAGCAGCATTATCTTTTATAAGAAATGCAGCTATTCCTATTTGTGTAGGTTTGCTTTTATGTCCTTTAATAGGACTAGATGGTATATTGCTAGAAGGTCCAATATCAGGTTTATTATCATTTGTTTTAGTTATTATTTTAATGAAATATGAATGGAAAAATATTGATGAAATACAGACTAATATGAGTATAGAAAAATAGTTCTGTTGAATTATGTGATATTAGATGAATTTTATTTGATATATATTCTTGCTTTTGGTATAACTTTTTTGTTATAAGAAGGTGAGAGTAATGGCAAATAGAGATTTAGAAGATCTTGGTGAAGCTATTAAAGGAATTATACAGAGTGCAATTGATTCTCAAGATTTTCAAAAATTGAATCAAACAGTAAATTCTACTATGAAAAATGTAGCCAAAACGATGGAAAAAAGTATAAATTCTGCTAATACAAAAATAAATGAATATAACAATAAAATTAATAATAGCTTTTTATTTATAAAAACATCTAAATATAAAGTGATTGCTTGGCTATTGATGCTTTTTGGATATTTTAATGCTGTTTCATTGATTATTGCAACTTTATTTACTTGGTTGGGAGTTTTTCTGTTGGGAGAAGTTATACCTGGTTTAATTATTACTTTGGTTTTCGTGATTTTTATCGCAATATTTGGACTAATTGGTTATAAAGGAACATCAATGCTTAATATGACAAAGAGATTTCATGCATATATTAGAGGATTAGGTGGTAAAACATATATAAATATTGAACAGTTGACATATGAAGTAAGAAAGCCATATTCTTTTGTTAGAGATGATTTGATAAAAATGATTCATAAAGGTTGGTTTTTACAAGGACATTTAGATAGAGAAGAGAAAACATTGATTGTATCAAATGATACATATAATGAATATTTAAGAACAGTTCAACAGGAAGTACCAAAAGAAAAGAAAGTTCAGCAAGAAAATAATTCAAATCTTTCAAAAGATGTTCAAGAAGTACTTGATTTAGGTAATACATATATTGAAAAAATACATCAATGCAATGATAATATTCCAGAACTACGTAAATTTATGAAATATTATTTACCAACAATTATAAAATTATTAGAAGCTTATGAAGAAATGGATCAGCAGGAAATACAGGGAGAAAATATTGAAAGATCTAAAAGAGAAATTGAGAATACTCTTGATACTTTAAATCTTGCTTTTGGAAAGTTATTGGATAATATGTTTAGAAATACAGCTTGGGATGTTTCTTCTGATGCATCGATTTTGGAAAGTTTGCTTGCTCAAGATGGATTGACTGATAGTGGATTAAAATAGAATCTGATAGAACAGATTCTTTTTTAATCCAAAAAATGAGTTTTTAGAAATTGATTAAATTTTTCTTTTTGTTTACCAGTAATTTTAATTTTTCCACCAAATCCAATAATCCAAGAGTAAAAAGTGCTATTAACAATATGATGAACAGAAATTGTGTATATATCATCTTTCACATGCTTTGGTTTAATATCTTTACCAAATTTATCTATTATATTAGAATAAACAGATTGATGAAATTCTAATTCAATAAGTTCATTTTGCCCTTCTCCATACATATAGGAAATATTTTTAAGTTTATCATTAAAGCATTGAATTTGATAATCACTTAATGTTACATGGGAGTCGTTTATTATTTGAACTTGGCTTATATAATCTAGACGAAATGGTATTAATTCATTTTCATTTTTATTTCCTTGGCATAATAAATAATAGACATTGTTTGAAAAGCAGGTATCAACTGGTGCTAAAGTAAATTCTTTTATTTTTTGATCTTCAATATTTGTATTTGGTTTTTTATTATTTGATTTTAAAGTATATATATAATTTCTAGATAAATCAACTGCTTTATATAAATATATAAATCTTCTT
>CAZWZD010000084.1:0-6291 GCA_964638235.1 uncultured Erysipelotrichales bacterium | reverse complement strand
TGAATTCTTTAGAATATTTAGGTTCTACAATTTTTCTATTACCAGCTATCCTATTATGCTTATTATTTTTCTTTCATTTTAGATATTACTCAAATATATTTGTAAGAGTAAGATTTTCTAATCAAAAGAAATATATGATTTCTCATTGTATATGTATCTGTAAAGAATGTATCATCTATGCATCTTTACAATTCATACTAGCAATTATAGCTGATCTAAATATTTATAATTTAGAGAATTTGATATCTGCACTATTAATCTATTTACTTATAGTTTCTACATATATTGTTTTAGGTAGTATCTATATGGTTTGTTTTATTATTAAGGAAAGATTCGATCTCTGTCTTATCTTTGATATGTTATTTATTATAATTTATAAGTTTTATGTTACATGGTGGCTTCAGTATGGTTATTATGCCTTAGATTTTAAAGGTATTCAGCAAAATATCAACTTAATTATTTTTAATATATTAATGATAGGTTTATGTTTCTTAATATCCATAAGACAAAAACATTCTATAAAGCTTTTAAATAAAAATACATTGTTGATTTTAGGATACAGCATTTTAGAATTTCTAAGTACATATTATTTATCTTCCTATACTATTATTTATTCAGACTTTTCTTTTCAAGCATTAGATCTTTTAAACAATTCAGAAATCATAATTTCACTGTTATTTTGGATGTTACCAAAAATAATTGTAATATATATTTTATTTATGAAAATATATAACGCCTATAAACATCATCTTATATTTTATATAATACGTATAAATAATAGAAAAATATGGTTAGATCAACTTTATTATCAATGCATAAAAATATGTTTTATTAGCACATTTATAAAAATTCTTATAACTGTATTACTATATCAAAAATTTGATGCAAGCATTATATACTCATTCATAATATATTTTCTATATTTATTCTTTCATTTATCTATTTTATCTTGTATATATCTGATTTTTAAAGATGAAAGTATTTTAAATTATTATCTATTAATGTATATTCTGCTAATTATAGTAGGATATATTTCTCAAACATTTGATTTATTTTTAATCAGCAATCATATTCTACCCTATATTTTAATATCAATATTTGGTTATCTTATAAGTATCTATTTCATAAATCATGATGAATATTACTTTAAAAAATGTTTCAAAAAAAATTAAGAAAAACATCATTCTACAAAATATAAATATGGAAATGACAATACACGATAAGAAAATATTTTGATTTTTTTAAGAAAATAGTTGATTTTATCTTTCTTTTAGTATAAAATACACTCGTTGTGAAACGCGTAGAAGTGCGAGGTTGCTGAAACGCTGATAGCCGTTGTCATGAGCGGAAGGGTGAATCAGGTAATTCGCATGGAGCGGCCTAAAATAGGCGATAAGTAAGGAGGAATAAATCATGGCAAACAACAAAATTAGAATTAGATTGAAATCATTTGATCACAAAATCCTAGATGCTTCAGCTGAAAAAATTGTTTTGGCTGCTAAGAAATCTGGTGCACAAGTAGTTGGTCCTGTACCACTACCTACAGAAAAAGAAATTTATACAATTTTAAGAGCAGTGCATAAGTATAAGGATTCTCGTGAACAATTTGAGATTAGAACTCATAAACGTCTAATTGATATTGTGAATCCAACACCTGAAACAGTTGATGTTTTAACTCGTTTAGAGTTACCAAGTGGTGTGGATATAGAAATTAAATTATAGGAAAGGTGAAGGTGTAACTCATGAAAGGAATCTTAGGTCGTAAGATCGGAATGACTCAAGTCTTTACAACTGATGGAAAGCTTATTCCTGTAACTGTTGTTGAAGCTACTCCTAATGTAGTTTTACAAAAGAAAACAGTTGCTACTGATGGATATGATGCTATTCAAGTAGGTTTTGAAGATAAGAGAGAAAAATTAGCAAATAAGCCAGAAAAGGGTCACGTTGCAAAAGCTAATACAGCTCCTAAGCGCTTCATTAGAGAATTTCGCTATGACGAAATGATGAGTTATGAAGTTGGTCAAGAAATTAAAGTTGATAGCTTTGTAGCTGGTGAAGTTGTTGATGTGACTGGTACTAGCAAGGGTAAAGGTTATCAAGGTGTTGTTAAAAGACATAATCAACACATTGGGCCAAAAGGACATGGATCAGGAGCTCATAGAATTGTTGGATCAATGGGTCCAATCGCTCCAAATAGAATTGCTCCAGGTAAAAAGATGCCAGGGCAAATGGGACATGTAAAAAGAACTGTACAAAATTTGGAAATTGTAGCAGTTGATGTAGAAAATAATGTATTATTAATCAAAGGTTCAATCCCAGGACCAAAGAAAGGATTAGTTGTTGTAAAATCTGCTGTGAAAGCAAATGGTAAAGTTAATCCTGCTAAAGAATTGATTGAATACGTTGATGAAGTTGTTGAAGATACTCCAGCAACTGAAACAGTGGAATAGTGAAGCAAAGGAGGAAAACTAATGTTAAACATTGCAGTATACAACCAAGAAGGTCAAAAAGTAAAAGATACTGAATTAAATGAAAAAGTGTTTGGTATTGAGCCAAACAATCAAGCAATCTTTGATATGGTCTTACTACAAAGAGCTTCATGGAGACAAGGAACACATAAAGTTAAAAACCGTACAGAAGTAGCTGGTGGTGGAAGAAAGCCATGGCGTCAAAAAGGTACTGGTAGAGCTAGACAAGGATCTACACGTGCTCCTCAATGGAGAGGTGGAGGAGTTGTTTTTGGACCTACACCTAGAAAATATGGTTTTAAATTAAATAGGAAAGTAAGACAATTAGCATTAAAGTCTGCTTTAAGCCAAAAGGTTATAGATGAAGAATTGACAGTATTAGATAGTATTTCATTTGATGCTCCTAAGACTAAATTAATGGTAGCTGTATTAAAAGCATTTGAAGCTGATAGAAAGGCTTTGATTGTAATTAATGGTGAAAATACTAATGTTCAATTATCAGCTAGAAATATTCCTGGTGTTAAAGTTATTGATTCTAAAGGAATTAATGTTTATGATATCTTAAATAGTGATAAGATGTTCGTGACTGAAGATGCTGTTAAGGCAATTGAGGAGGTATTGGCATAATGGCACATATAACTGATGTATTAAAGAAACCAGTACTTACTGAAGAATCTTTGAAATTACAAAGAACATTTAATAAATATACATTTGATGTAGAAGTTACAGCTACTAAAACTGATGTTAAGAATGCAGTTGAAAAAATGTTTGATGTAAAAGTTGAAAAGGTTAATATTATGAATGTTAAACCTAAGACTAAGAGAATGGGTAGATACGTTGGTAAAACTAACAAGAGAAAAAAAGCGATTGTTACATTAAAAGAAGGTAATGAAATCGATTTATTCGGTGAAGAATAATCATTGAAAAATATTGGAATGAACTCTATTCCAGAAAATAAATTAAGGAGGAAACAAAGATGCCTATTAAAGCATATAAGCCAGTGACTAATGGTCGTCGTAATATGACAGCTTTAACTCGTGAAGAAATTACAGCACAAAAACCTGAGAAGTCATTGACTAAACGTATAAGCAAAAAAGGTGGTCGTAATAACCAAGGTGTCATTACTGTTCGTCATCATGGTGGAGGACATAAACGTTTATATCGTATTATTGATTTTAAACGTAATAAAGATGAAATTCCTGGAAAAGTAGCGACTATTGAATATGATCCAAATAGATCAGCAAACATCGCATTAATTAATTATGTTGATGGTGAAAAGAGATATATTTTAGCTCCAAAGGGATTGGAAGTTGGAATGACTATTATTTCTGGAGAACATGCAGATATCAAGGTTGGTAACTGTTTACCTATGGGAAATATGCCAGAAGGTACTGTTATCCATAATATTGAAATGCAACCTGGTAAGGGTGGACAAGTAGCAAGAGCTGCTGGAGTTTCTGCTCAAATCTTAGGTAAAGAAGGAAAATATGTAACTGTTAGATTAGCTTCTGGTGAAGTTAGAAGATTCTTAGCCGTTTGTAGAGCAACAGTTGGTGTTGTTGGAAATGAAGACTATGGATTAGTTAATTATGGAAAAGCTGGACGTAATAGATGGAGAGGTATTAGACCTACGGTTCGTGGTTCTGTAATGAATCCAAACGATCATCCTCACGGAGGTGGAGAAGGTAGAACTTCTATTGGTAGAAAAGCTCCATTAACTCCTTGGGGTAAGAAAGCTCTTGGTGTTAAGACTAGAAATAGAAAGAAAGCTTCTAATAAGATGATTATACGTCGTAGAAACGGTAAATAAGAAGGAGGGTTATAGAATATGGCAAGAAGTTTAAAAAAGGGTCCATTCGTGGATGAACACTTAATGAAAAAGGTAGAAGCATTAAATGCTGCTGGAAAAAAAGAAGTCATTAAGACATGGTCAAGACGTTCTACAATCTTCCCACAATTTATTGAACATACATTTGCAGTATATAATGGGAAAGAACATATCCCAGTATATGTTACTGAGGATATGGTAGGACATAAGTTAGGAGAATTTGCTCCTACAAGAACATTTCATGGACATGATGCTGATGATAAGAAAGCAGCTAAGAGATAAGAGAGGAGTTAGGATTACATGGAAGCAAGAGCAAAAGCTAAAATGATTCGTGTTTCACCTCAAAAAGCAAGATTAGTTGTTGACTTAGTAAGAGGTAAGGATGTTAAGGAAGCACTTGGTATCTTAGAATATACTAATAAGAGTGCTACTCCTGCGATCATTAAAGTCATTAAGTCTGCTGCAGCAAATGCTGTTAATAATGAAAATGCAGAAGAAGATAAATTATATATTAAAGAGATCTTTGTTGATGAAGGTCCAACATTAAAGAGATTCCGTGCTAGAGCTAAAGGTAGCGGAACAAGAATTTTAAAGAGAACAAGCCACATTACTTGTGTGGTTGCTGAAAGATAGGAGGTCAAAACATGGGTCAAAAGGTTAGTCCAGTAGGATTAAGAGTTGGTGTTAACCGTAATTGGAATTCAAGATGGTACGCTAATGATAAAGATTTTGCTTCATTGTTACATGAAGATATTAAGATTCGTGAATACTTGACTGCAAAATTAAAAGGAGCATACGTTGCTAATATTGAAATTGAAAGATCTAAGAATCGTGTAAATATCTATATTCATACTTCAAGACCTGGTGTAGTAATCGGTAAAGAAGGAGAAGCAGTTGATGCTTTAAGAAAAGAAGTTGCAAAAATGGTTAAGAGTAAACAAGTGTTCATTAACATTGTTGAAATTAAAAATCCAGATGTTGTTGCACAATTAGTTGCAAATAAAATTGCTGAACAATTAGAAAACCGTGCTTCATTTAGAACAGTTCAAAAAAGAGCAATTCAAAGTGCTATGAGAGCTGGGGCTAAGGGAATTAAAACAAAGGTTTCAGGACGTTTAGGTGGAGCTGATATGGCAAGATCTGAAGGATATTCTGAAGGAAATGTACCTCTTCATACTTTAAGAGCTGACATTGATTATGCAACTGCCGAAGCTGATACTACTTATGGAAAATTAGGAGTAAAAGTTTGGATTTGTAAGGGAGAAATTCTTCCTACAAAGAAAAAGGGGGATAAATAATCATGTTAATGCCTAAAAGAACAAAATACAGAAGACCACACAGAGTTAAATACGAAGGTAAAGCAAAAGGTGGAACTGAAGTATCATTCGGTGAATATGGTTTACAAGCATTAGAAGGTGCTTGGATTACATCTAGACAAATTGAAGCTGCCCGTGTTGCCATGAATCGTTATATGAAACGTGGTGGACAGGTATGGATTAGAATCTTCCCACATTTAGCTAAGACTAAAAAACCATTGGAAGTTCGTATGGGATCTGGTAAAGGTTCTCCAGAAGAATGGGTAGCAGTAGTTAAACAAGGTAGAGTAATGTTTGAAGTTGCAGGAGTTCCTGAAGAAGTAGCTAAAGAAGCTTTAAGACTTGCATCTCATAAATTACCTATCAAATGTAAGATAGTTGGAAGAGGTGAGTAATTGTGAAAGTTCAAGATATAAGAAACACAGAAACTCAAGAATTACTTAACAAAGTAGAAGAGTACAAAAAAGAATTATTTGGATTAAGATTCCAAAACGCAACTGGTCAACTAGAAGATACTGCTAGAATTAGAACAGTTAAAAAGAATATTGCTAGAATTAAAACAATTATTAGAGAAAGAGAATTAGACAAATAGAAGGAGATAAATATGGAAAGAAATAATCGTAAAGTTTATCAAGGTACAGTTGTTTCTACTAAAATGGATAAAACTATTACAGTGCTA
>CAZWZD010000083.1:2656-6354 GCA_964638235.1 uncultured Erysipelotrichales bacterium | reverse complement strand
GGTGCAGTACTTTTAACTCAAGCTGGGGTTGAAAAGTTAAAAAAAGAAAAAGAGAATTTAATTAATGTTGAAAGACCAAAGGTCATTGAAGAATTGCAGTTAGCACGTTCTCAAGGTGACTTATCAGAAAATGCTGATTATGATTCTGCTAGAGATAAACAAGCTCATATAGAATCAAGGATTAAAGAAATTGATCAGATGTTACAGCATGTTCAGATTATTGATGAATCACAAATAGATAGTGCTATCGTTAAACCAGGAGCAACTGTTACAATCTTAGATTTATCTGAAAAAGACGCAAGTGAAGAAACATATACAATAGTAGGTACTATTGAAACTGATCCTTTAAATGGTAAGATTTCAAATGAATGTCCATTAGCTAAGGCTGTTATTGATCATGGAGTTAATGAAATTGTTACTGTTGGGGTTGCGGAACCTTATGAAGTAAGAATATTAAAGATTGAATATTTATCATAAATATTCAATCTTTTAATTTATTCTTAATTAATCCAATAACAATGAAAATAAAAGGTTTACATATTAAGTGAACGATATGAATATTACCTAAATGAATGAGTAAACTTAAAATAAAATAAAGAAAAGCAAATAATAAGCTATGATGCAGTTTTTTTAATTTAGAAGTAAAAAATAAAGCAGCAATAATTAAAATTAAATACGATAATGCTTCGATAATAAAATTAAAAATAAAACCATTCCATTGAATGAAATAAGACAGTAAGGCAAGAATAAGAGAAGCTAGGGTAAATGGAATGAATATAATGAGTAATGTATAAAAATAATAACGTAATATTTGTTTCATGTTATCCTCCTAAAGTAATATATGTGAAAAGAGGAAGAATTATGAAATATAGTGAAATTATTATTACTGCTTTTGTTTCTTATTTTTATATGGTTGTAATACTTAGGTTTTTGGGAAAGAAAGAATTGAGTCAATTGACTGTTTTAGATTTGATTGTCTTTCTAATCATGAGTGAATTAATGACATTATCTATAGGAGATGATAAACTAACAATTTTTCATAGTATGTTGGCTGTTTTGGTTATTGTTTTATTAGATAAAATTTGTTCTTTTCTATCATTAAAGTTCCAATCAATAAAAAAACTGCTAGAAGGACAACCGTGTTATATTGTTTATCAGGGAAAATTAAATCAGGAAAAATTAAAGAAATTGAATTATTCGGTTAATGATTTATCGCATCATTTAAGAGAAGAAGGAGTAGGCAGTTTGTCAGATGTGGAATTTGCTGTATTAGAAACTGATGGAAAACTTTCAGTAATAGAAAAGAATCAGAGTCATTATGAAATCCCTGATCCTATTATTGCAGATGGAGAAATTAACTATGATGTATTGCAAACTTTAAATAAAGATGAAACTTGGCTCAATAATCTTTTATTAAAAGAAGGGATTGAAGATTATCACCAAATTTTTTACTGTATCATAGAAGATGAAGGCTTATATTATATTTATAAAGATTAGTCCAAAGTTTCTATTGGAATTTCACTCACATCTGTTTCACCAAGAAATACTTTATCACTAAGTAAAGCGAGTGTATATCCTATTTGATTTTGATTGTCAGACTTATATATTCCAGTAACATTATCAGCTTGAAAATCTTTATCTATGAAAGCTGCAATTACTGGTTTATCTTTGATAGCCTTATAAGAATTATCTAAACAAATGATCAGATCAGCATTAGTAGATATATCATCATTTTCAATATAAGTAATCTTATATCCCCAATCTTTCATGGAGTTCTTATATTCCCTGATAATTTCACTGTGCGATTGAGAATCAATTATTTGAATTATATAATCGTTTTTAGCATTGACACAGCCACTTAATAATAGAAATAGTACAACTATTAGCTTTTTCATATTTACCTCCTGTTAAAATAATTATGATAAAAAAGATATGAATTGTCAATAATAAAACTCACCCTTAGGTGAGTTAAGATAGCATAATATCAAGTATCATCATAATTAGGAAACCTGCCATAGTAGAAACTGCTCCAATATCTATCTGTCCATCAGTGCTTGCTTCAGGAATAAGTTCTTCTACACAGACAAATAGCATTGCTCCGGCAGCAAAGCAAAGTGAAAAGGGAAGTATATTAGAAATAGTCGATGCAAATAAATAACCAATAATTGCAGATGGGATTTCTACTATTCCAGAAAACTGTCCATACATTAAAGAAACAAATTTGCTTTTTCCAGCATTATACATTGGTAACGATATTGCAGTTCCTTCTGGAAAATTTTGAATACCAATACCAATGGATAAAATAAGAGCAGGAACAAGATTTGATGAACTGCTTGCAAAAGCAACTCCAACAGCTAGTCCTTCAGGAATATTGTGCAGAGTCATAGCTAGCATAAGCAACTGATTCTGAGATAATTTTGTTTTAACTCCTTCTATTTCATGAGAAAGCATATGCTCATGAGGCAGATAATGGTCACATAGAGTTAAAAATAAAACTCCACATAAAAATCCAAAAGGAACAATCAATAATGATAAATGTCCACTATTTTCAAGTGATTCCATAGCTGGAAGAATTAAAGAGAAAAAAGAAGCAGCAATCATAATTCCTGCACTACTTCCAAGTGCTATTGAAACTAAATGTTTGTTATTCTTTTTAGCAAAATATACTAAAGAAGCTCCAGACATAGTCATAAACCAATTAAAGATGATGGCACATAATAATAAGATGTGTCTATTCAAATCATATTTCACCTCTTTTTAGTATATGACTATATAAATAAATAGTGAAAAAAATGGTTGTGAATTTCACAACCATTAAAATCTTACATCTTCATATAAAGTTTTCATTAACACTGCTTTAGTAGTAGGCTGTTGTTTTTTGTTATCAAATGTTTTCATAACACTATATTCAACAACATCTCTCTTTTGAACATCTTCGTCATAAATATAATCAGCTTGTCTAAAGAATAAATTATTCTCTCCTTTAACATAAAGAGAACCATATTCTTTTTCTTCATTATAGAATACAACTCTAGATTCTTTTCTTTCAATAAATAAATTAAGATGTTCCATTAATTGACTATATAAAATATCATATACTCTAGAACTATCATCATTATCATATTGACTAATATCAGCTTCTACATCAACTTCTTTTCCATTTTCTTTATTCAACTTATAAATTAATGCACTTACAAGAGTAACAATATTGTCTACACCTTTGTCTTGAGCCATTTCTAAAATATGTTTATAAATCTTCATGTTTTCTGTTGCATATCCACTAACAAAGAATTCATAGATCAATGAAGTATATGCTTCATTTTTAGCATCAGTATTTAAATATAACTTATACATTGTTTCAAAATTAACTTGATTGAATCTTCCTTTTAATGCTAAGAATTCATTTTGAGCTTCTTCATAACGTCCTAGTTCAACTAAAGAAGAAGCACGATAGTATTTAATCCAATTTAAGTTAGAATAATGCCATTTGATATTTAATGTAAATGCATTGTTGCATACTTCTACACATTTTTCAAATTGTTTTAATTCATAAGCAGCTCTAACTTTTAAACGATACCATTTTTCTTTTTTAGATTCAAACTCTTTACCTTGAGCATTGACAAATGGAGCATCATCCAATAATAAAGGATCTAATTTATCTAATAAATCCGATAACTTTTGATAATCAACAGGTTTTT
>CAZWZD010000083.1:0-2646 GCA_964638235.1 uncultured Erysipelotrichales bacterium | reverse complement strand
TCTGTCAACCGAACCGCCGTAATATATTGTATATGTTTTTATTTAAAATATATTTAATAGCTCTATTGATTGATGTTTCATATGGAGAATAATTCTCTTGAGAACATAATTCAATAATTTCATCTAAAATTGAAAAGAATAAACTTTCTTTTTCTTTAATTACAGAATCTTCAACTTTGATAAACTTATTATATAAAGCATAACCATAATGATTTATATATCTACTTAAAGATGGTGCAGCTTGCATAAAAGTTCTACCGACTTCAATTGCATCATCAGTAAGTCCTTGATTTTTTAACTCCTTTACAAAATCCATTGCCTGAAACTCATTAAATGAGCTTGGGTCTTCTTCAAAGCGTCTACGATAAACGCTTAAATTTTTTACTTTCTTTTTTTCCACTATGTTTTCACCTCTAAAGACTATTATAGCAATTTTATTAGCACTTGTGAAGAAAAAAAAGCCAAGAAAAACTTGGCTATTCTACAGTTACTGATTTTGCAAGGTTTCTAGGCTTATCTACATCAGCCCCTTTTATACAAGCAGTATAGTATGCAATCAGCTGTAAAGGTATGGCTACTAATATAGATTGTAGAGTTGGTTCAACATCTGGTAAATAATAAGTATTATCCACATTTTTTACTTGTTCCTTACTTGTTGTAAATAAAACAACTCTTGCTCCTCTAGCAATTGTTTCTTGAATATTGCTGATTGTTTTTGCGGCAACATGAGGTTGCGTAGCAACTGCTATAACAACAGTATCATCCTCTATTAAAGCGATTGGTCCATGCTTTAATTCACCAGCTACATATGCATCAGCATGAACATAAGAAACTTCTTTAAGTTTTAAAGCCCCTTCTAATACACTAGCATAATCTAAACTTCTTCCAATAAAATAAGCATCATGTTTATCTTCTAACATTTTAGCATATTCTTTAAATATATCAGCATCATTTAAAATGTTTTGGACATAATCAGGAATAGTATTTAATTGTTTAAGAACTTCATGATTAACATTTAATTCCAATCTTTGAGCAGTATAGTAAGCAAAAAGCATTAATAATATTAATTGAGTAGTATATGCTTTTGTTGAAGCAACTGCTATTTCAGGACCTGCACATGTATATAAAACATAATCGGCATCTCTAGAAATAGTGCTTCCTAAAACATTAGCAACTGCAATTGTAGTAGCACCTTTTTCTTTCGCTAATCTTAAAGCAGCTAGAGTATCAGCAGTTTCTCCAGATTGAGATACAAATATTGTTAATGTTTTATCATCGATAATAGGATCATTGTATCTAAATTCACTAGCAACATTTGTCATAACTGGTAATTTAGTAGTTCTTTCAAATATTGCAGCACCACATAAGCACGCATGATAAGCAGTACCACAAGCTACGAAGTAAACCTTGTTGAATTTTTTAAAATTGATTTCATCTAATTCATTAATAATGATAGCTTCATCGTTGATTCTTCCTCTTAATGTTTCTTTAATTGCATGAGGCTGTTCATAAATTTCCTTTAACATGAATGTTTCATATCCATCTTTTTTAGCTGCATCTAAATCATAAGGAATAGTTATTAATTCTTTTTTTATCTCATTTCCTTCAATATCATAAAAACAAATGCTATCAGCTTTTAAAACACCAATTTCATTATCATCTAAGAAATAAACATCTTTTGTATATTCCAATAAAGCAGGAATATCACTAGCTGCAACAGCAGCACCTTTAGATTTTCCAACAACTAAAGGACTATCTTTTTTAGTTACAATAATTTCATCAGGATTTTCAGTAGATAGAATACAAAGAGCATAGCTTCCTTCAATTCTTTTTAATACTTTTTGAGTAGCTTCTAATAAATCATCTTCATAATAATGATCCAATAAATGAACAACCACTTCACTATCAGTATCAGAAACAAAATGATATCCCATATTTATTAATTCTTCTTTTAATTCACGATAATTTTCTATGATACCATTATGAACTAAAGATATCGTATTTTTATCATTAGTATGTGGATGAGAATTAAGATGAGAAGGAATACCATGTGTTGCCCATCTTGTATGTCCAATTCCAACATGACCTTTCAAATCATAATTTTTTAATTCATCAACAAGCAACTGTAATCTTCCTTTACATTTAACTGTTGTAAGTTTTGAATCTAAGATAGTCACACCAGCACTATCATACCCACGATATTCAAGTTTTTCTAATCCTTGAATTAAAAATGGCAAAGCAGTATCATTGCCACAATAAGCTGTGATTCCACACATAAATTTAACCTCCATATATTCAATTTTTGTTATAAATAGGAGTATGCCTGATGATATTTGTTTAATAATCACTTATTATTTTTGCTCATCGTTAAGGTAGCATAGTACCTCCAGATCATCCGCCGAATCTTTCGATAAATCTGGCCCTCGTCAACTCATTGAGTCCTGGCGCTAAAGTTTATTTTCTCTATTCATAACGTAGTACTATTATATGCTAAAAAGTATAATAGTTCTTTTCATATTTTGAAAACAAAAAATTTCTTTGAATACCCATAATTCACAGGTAAATCTTAATTTTTTCAATAAGCACCCATAAAAAAGGTGTTTATAACATATATTTGAAAACATGATTTTTTCATTTGATTTATAA
>CAZWZD010000082.1:0-6362 GCA_964638235.1 uncultured Erysipelotrichales bacterium | reverse complement strand
GTGCTACTTATACTTATCATATTTATTTCTTTGTTTAAATCGAAATAGAATAAATGCTTTAAATAAAATACATTTATTTAATATTGGTACTGCTATAGGGAATTTAGGATATTATCAATATGCCCTTTCTTATATGGAAAATTTAATTGATGTTTCACCATCAATTAAAAAGAATAAGAATTTAAATTTTATGTATTATTTTAACTGTTATATATATCAAAAAAGACTCAATCAAGATAGTGAAGAATATAAAAATATTATTTTAGAAAAACTTAATAGAAAAAAACTTCAAAAAAGTAAAGTTGGACAATTTGCCATAGTAAGATTAAAAATTGAAGAGTTATTTGATCTAAAGAACTTTGATGAATTGATAGATTATATTGAAATCAATAAAGAAAAGCTATTACAAGCATATAATCAGCCTTATATTCAATGTATTTTATATATTTGCTATAAAGAAACGAATAATCCTAAACATGTAGAAATACAGGATAAATTTCAAAATAACCAAATATTTCAAAAATTACTAGAAATGTTTTTATAATCTTTTATTAAAATAATTTAAATTTATTATTGCATTTAATAAAAAATTATTATATACTTGTAACATCAATAAAGGCTATGAAAGAGAGAGTAAGTATAAACAGAGATTCTAGCGAGCTGGAAGATGGTGTAAGTCCAGTAATCAAGTTTATAGTGAAGAACACTCTGGAGCTGTCTACCGAAAGGATACAAGTAGGCTAGATCGTTTTCAGCTATGTTACAGCTGACGGGTATCGAGTATTCTTAGAAATATTTTCCGTACTTTGTAACTAAAAACCAGTTATTTTGTATGATACTCGCATTTTGCGAGTTTTTATTTTAAGGGGGAGAAATTTATGTGTGGTTTTTTAACAGTAGGATCTAGTGAGTTTTCATTAAGTGTATTTGATGAATCATTAGCAAAAATTGAAAATAGAGGACCTGATCAAATTGATAGTAAGATGTTATATGAACAAACATGGGGGTTTGATAGATTAGCAATTATGGATTTATCAGCTAATGGTATGCAGCCTTTTGTTTATGATGAATGTGTAGTTGTATGTAATGGAGAGATATATAACTATCCTATGTTAAAAGATAATTTAAAAAGTGATTATGTATTTAAAAGCAGAAGTGATTGTGAAGTTTTAATTCCATTATATAAAAAATATGGTATTGATATTATGAGTCGTTATTTAGATGGAGAGTTTGCTTTTGTATTATATGATGATACTACAAAAAAGATAATGGCTGCTAGAGATCCAATGGGAATTAGACCAATGTTTTATGGTTATTCTAAAAATGAGCATAAAATCTGTTTTGCTTCTGTTGCGAAAGCTTTAATTGATATTTGTGATGATATTATGCCTTTTCCACCAGGATACTATTATTTAGATGGAGAGTTTATTTGTTATAATGATCTAAGCGATGTAAAAGCATTCAATGATGATGACTTACAGACAATAGCATATAACTTACGTACTAAGTTAGAAAAGTCTGTTGAAAAAAGATTACAGAGTGATGCTCCGATTGGTTATTTATTAAGTGGTGGTTTGGATTCTTCACTTGTCTGTGCTATTGCTGCTCGTTTAAATGATCAGCCAATTAAAACCTTTGCGATTGGTATGGACAAAGATCCTATTGATTTAAAATATGCTAGAGAAGTAGCTGATTATTTGGGAACAGATCATACTGAAGTTATTATGACGAAAGAAGATATTTTATCTTCATTAAGAACTGTTATCTATGAATTAGAAACATGGGATATTACTACTATTAGAGCAAGTATGGGAATGTATTTATTATGCAAATATATTCATAAAAATACTGATTTAAAGGTTATTTTAACAGGTGAAGTTTCTGATGAAATCTTTGGTTATAAATATACTGATTTTGCTCCTAATGCTCAAGAGTTTCAAAAAGAAGCTCAAAAAAGAATTAGAGAACTATACATGTATGATGTTTTAAGAGCTGATCGCTGTATTTCAGCTAATACATTAGAAGGACGTGTTCCATTTGCAGATAGTGATTTTGTTAGTTATGCTATGAGTATCAATCCTGCTAAAAAGATGAATACTTACAATAAAGGAAAATACTTATTAAGACATGCATTTGAAGGTACAGGTTATTTACCTGATGATATTCTATTTAGAGAAAAGGCAGCTTTTAGTGATGCTGTTGGACATTCTATGGTAGATTATCTTAAGGAATATGCTGAAAGTTTATATACAGATGAAGATGTTCAAAAAGCCAAAGATAAATATCCTTATAAACCACCATTTACCAAAGAATCACTATTATATAGAGATATATTTGAAGAATTTTATCCAGGTCAAGCAAAATGGATCAAAGACTTTTGGATGCCAAACAAATCATGGGAAAACTGTGATGTTGATGATCCATCAGCAAGAGTTCTTAAAAACTATGGTGATAGTGGAAAATAAAAGCTAATGAATAGACACCTATAAAGTGTCTATTTTTTATTATTATCAATTTACATTCTATCAAACTAAGTAAGTATAAGTATTTATTGACATATCACTTATATTTGCTTAAAATGAACTTAGGAGGTAATAATATGAAATACCAATGCATATTTAGTGATATTGATGGTACATTATTAAACAGTAATCATCAAATTACTCAAAAAACTAAAAGCAAGATTAAACAGTTAAAAAATAACAATATTCCTTTTGTATTAGTATCAGCTAGAATGCCTAAAGGTATGAGATTTTTGCAAGAAGAATTAGAAATTCATGATCCTATGATTTGTTATAGTGGTGGATTAGTTTTAGTTGATAATAAAAAAATATTTTCTCAAACAATAAAACAAGATGTTCACCAACTTTTAAGCTTTCTTAACAAACAAAGTCAAATTTGTACAACCATCTATTTTGATGATTGTTGGATGGTTTATGATGTCAATGATCCTTGGGTTAAACAAGAGTGTCAAATTACTGGTATCGTTCCAGAACGCATTGATTTAAAGCAGATTAAAGAAATCCATAAAGTTTTATGTATGGGTGAAAATCAAGCCATTGATCACTTGCAGCAGCAATTGAAAATATTATTTCCATCTTTAAATATATATAAATCAAAATCTACATATCTAGAAATTATGGATAGATCTGTTTCTAAGTCACAAGCAATTAAAAAATTATGTGAATACGCTTGTATTCCACTTGAAAATACTGTATCTTTCGGTGATAATTATAACGATATTGATATGTTAAAAACAACTAAATGGGGATTTTTGATGAAAAATGCTCCAATAGAAATCTTAGACAAAATTTCTTATCATACTCTTTCTAATGATGAAGATGGAATCGTCTATGCTTTAGATCACTTAATAGGAGAATAATATGTATCAAGAAGAGAGAATTTATCAAATATTAGAATTATTAAAGAACAGAAAAACATTAACAAACCAAGATATTATGACAGAATTTCATGTTTCTCGTGATACTGCTAGAAGAGATATTATAAAATTAGTTGAAGAAGGCAAAGCTCAACGCACACATGGTGGAATCACGCTTCTTTCTATTCATGAAGTTGGAGAATATCATGTTCGTCAAAAACAAAATGTATTAGTTAAAAAGCAGTTAGCTAAACAAGCTATTCGTTATTTAACTGTTCATAAAGTCTGTTTTTTTGATGTATCAACAACAATTTATGAAATATGTCATCTTGTTAATGAGAATATAGAAGCATATAGTCATTCTATAGCAAATATTGAAGCTTTATCACAACATTGTCCTGCATATATGGTAGGAGGGCGATATCATACTTCTAATCGTTTTATGTATGGTAGTCAAACAATTGATACATTAGATTCTATTTTTTTTGATTTTGCCTATATTGGTGCTGCAGCAATTAAAGAAGATGGAATTTATGTTGAAGATCTTGAAGATGCTGCCATCAAGAAAAAAGTTGCTCAAAGAAGTGCTTGTGTTTGCTTAGTAATTGATGATAGTAAATTTACAAAGAATAGTACATATCGTGCTTTGCAATGGAAAGATATTCATATTATCACCACAAATTGCAAGCCACCTGAACATATATTGGAAAAAATAAAAAATGCTGGATGTTCTTTAGATATTATATGATAAATGGAAGATTCTACGATCTTCCATTTATATCCATCCAAAATACTGACATGCATATTGTATTCCATCTTTATCGCAATCTTTAGTGACAAAAGTAGCGATTTCCTTTAATTCATCAATCGCATTCCCCATAGCAATACCAATCTTAGCTTGTTTCATCATTGATAAATCATTATGTCCATCACCAAATACAACTACATCATCCATAGAACCACCCAATTCACTAACCATATCCTTAATTCCTTGATATTTATCATCTGGTTCTACAACTATAGCTATTGGATGATACCTTGCATAATGTAATCCTACTTTTTTTAATGAACTCAATTTATTTTCTTCTCCAGCATTAAGCTGAATATGAATCTTATGAATTTCATCAAATTCTTCATAATGATCATGATCTATAATATTCACAATAGCAAAATTTTGTAAATCATTATCTGTTTCTAACAACTTTGGAGTATGTGTATAAACATTTAATGAATCATCAATATTAATCGCAAATAATATGTTCTTTTCTTTACACTCATTAATAATTGTCAATGCTTTATCTTTATCCATGGGTTTAATATATCTCACTTCATTATTAATAACTAAGCCATTTCCACCACAACAAACCGCATTGTTGATATTAGCTTCTGCCATCATATCTTTAGCCATAGAATAATTTCTTCCTGTAGCAATAGCCACAAAATAGCCATTATCTTTTAGCTTTTGTAAAGTATCTAAAGTTGATGGTAAAACAATCCCTCCTGGATTATGATTTGTTAATGTTCCATCAATATCAAAAAATATAAATTTCTTATACACTTTTCATCTCCCTTTCTAACATTTCTATAAATAACCTTTTTTCTTCTTTCCCTCGCTTCTTAGGTCCATTGATATGTTTATTAATTTTTCTTAATTTTGTAGAAGCGAATCTTCTAAACAACAGCTCATCAATATTATCAGAATCAATCATATATCCATTAACATGTAATACCCTTGCTTGTTTAACTAACACCAAGGAAGCTAGTCCATAATCTTGAGTAATTATTAAATCGCCTTTTCTAGCAAAATTAACAATCATACTATCAGCACTATCCTGATGAATATCACAATAAATAACTTTAGTATACACTTCATTGACTTCATGAGCATAATCAATAAACAAATATACTTCTTTATTATACTTATTTGCAATTTCTACAATTTCTTTTCTTTGAGGACAGGCATCACCATCTATAAGTATTCTCATATAATTCCCATTAACATTAATACAATAATTGCTACAAAACCACCAATAGCTCCTCCTAAGTGTCCTGATTTTGAAATATTTCTGCTAAATAATGTAAATATAACATTAATCAAAATAACAGATGCAAATTCATAAAGCAGTTCCATAAAAACGCCACCCATTAAAACACCAAGAGCCACCATAGCTCCTAAATAGCCAAAGAAAAGACCACTTGCACCTATTGTCATAGTATACTCATATTGACTTGAAATATATGAAAAACTATATGTCATTAAAGAACTAGCAAGCATAGATAAAACAACCAAATATATATAACCAACTGTTCCTAACAAAGTTTCAAAGAAACCACCTAAAGAATAAATACAATACATATTCATAAAGAAATGCAAAAAATCAATATGAATAAAATTTGAAGTTAAAAACCTATAATATTCTTTTCTATCTTTTATATAAGGAGGATAAAAAGCTCCTAGTTTCATTGCTGTAGCAGTTTTATCTGCCTTAGAAATAAAATTAATATAAATAAATATACATGTACATATTAATATAATAATATTTGTTATCATACAACTCTCCTATTCTACAGTAATAACTCTTGATTTTTTTACAGTATTCTTATGACTATCAATAACTGTATAAGTAATTACATAATCACCTGCTTTTTTATTGTCCACTGTTCCAGAAATTTTAATTTGTGATGTAATATCACCATCTTCTACATCTATTGCTTTTATATTTTCATAAAGATCTATAGAATCTCCAATTTTTATAATCGTATCTTCAACACCCTCAAAATATGGTTTTAAATCTTCTTTTCTTACATTTATCTTAACTCTTAATGAAGCCGATTTATTTCCATGAACATCTTCTACTATTATTCTTTCTACATAAGAACCAGTTTCTAAATAAAATACATATTCTTCTCCATTTTCAAAATAAACCTTTGTTTTAGAAGCATCTTCAATACTTTCAATTAAATCTTTTGCATATAGTTTCTG
>CAZWZD010000081.1:0-6367 GCA_964638235.1 uncultured Erysipelotrichales bacterium | reverse complement strand
TATAAATCAATGATTTATAGGGATTAACAACCAACACGGTGCAAATAACTATTTATTTTTTTACAAAATTTAAAAATAAAATTTACTGTTTCACATAATTATGATTATATAACATATAAAAAAAGAATTGATTAAATTCTTTTTTTAGTTATATATCTATATAATTTTAAAATCATAAATATTAATATGATCATCCAAATAGTCCATGCAAATATAGATGTCATATCTATTTGAACTCTTGCTATATATAATTCATTTCCTATACCTTGAGCAGTTTGTACAAATATTTCTGCCATAACTCCTATCTTTAAACTCATAGGTAAACAAGTATCTATAGCTGATAATATATATCCTCTAATAAGTGGTAAATAGATGTTAGGTATTGTATAAGAAAGAGGTTGATGATACAAAAGAATTACATCTTTTAATTCATTATCTATATTTTCAATACCATATAAAGTATTGTAGTAGAATACAGGTATTAACATAATTGAAATAATTAGTATTATACAAGTTAGTGAGCGAAACCATACTAAAAATATTAATATATAAGCAATTTGAGGAATTGTTTGGATAATAGAGATAATTGGTGAAATATAATCTTTAATTTTTGTATTGAGTCCACAAATCAAACCAAAGGCGATACCCAATATCATTGCAATTATAAAACTTAAAAATATTCTAAGTAATGTCATGATAATAGATATATAAAATCTTAAAGATTGAAGTTGTTCGATCATTCGTTTAAAAACAATAAAAGGATATGGCATGATAACACTTTTATTGATTATCATCGCAGTTATCTGCCATAATCCTATAATTATTAAAATAGAAATAATTTTTCTATTCATGAATCATACTATCATCAAATTCGATATTATAATTCTTTAAGAATGATGCAACTTCATCTTTGCAATCAGTTATTTTTTTATAGTGTAAATTTTGTCTTTCAATTGTTTTAACAGCAATTTCAGAACTTGGTAAACCTAGAGTTTCTGCTCCTATTTTTTCTATCAATTCTTGAGCATCAGTATAACCATTGTTAGTAAATTCATCAATTGCATTTGTTAGTGCTGATGCATCAACACCATCTTTTACAAATACAGTAGCTTGAGGATAACCATTTTCACCATAATTTGTTTGTAAATCTCTGATAATTTTTAATTCTAAGTTAGCTTCTTTAGCTTTTGCGATAGTTGCAGTAGCTGCTGGTTCAGCTAATAAACCAACCTTTACTTTACCAGCAAGAAGTTGTTGTTGCACTAATGTTGCTGAATTATAGTATTTTGCAGTTAATTTTACATCAGAACATGTTAATGTATAGATTTTTTCTGGTACAGCTTCTTTACCAAATAAAGCAATCTCACCATCATTATTCAATTCTGATTCATCAGTACCTACTAAATATAAATTACCCCAAGTAATTACACCATCTATTTTGTATTGTGATTGACCAGCTTGTAATAGCTTAGCACCTAAATTAATAGGAGCAATAATAACATCATACTCACCATCATCTTTTACAAATTCAGATTGTAAAACATCAGTTCCATCTACAAAATCAATTTTTCCTTCCTTTGTTATTTCCTCATAGGCACTAACTAATGATAAACTAGGTGCTCCAGTTGGGCATAATACATTTAATTTTGTGTTCTCATTACTTGAACAGGCTGCTAATGTTAATGACATAGCAGCAGCTACAACAATTTTTAATAATTTTTTCATAAACATTGCCTCTATTCTTTTCTTGGATTTAACTCCTATATATATAATACTAAAAATTGAAATAACTTACAAATTTATTGCTCTTTTTTTGTTAATTATTAAATTTTTTTGTTAATAAAATTGAAATCGGTTGTTGTTAATGGTATACTAAGTTTCGTTATTAAGGAGGTTTATTTAATGAACAAGAAAGATCTTATTGAAGCATTAGCTATAAAAAAAGATTTAACTAAAAAAGAAGCAGAATCTATGGTGAATACTGTGTTTGATATAATGACAGAAAGTTTATTGGATGATGATAAAGTTGTCATTTCTGGATTTGGTACGTTTAATGTACATAATCGTAAGGAAAGAAAGGGAATTAGTCCTAATACACATAAAGAAATGGTTATTCCTGCTAGTAAATCAGTTATATTTAAACCAAGTAATGTATTTAAGGGTAAAATGAATAGCCACAAATAGTGGCTTTTTTTAGTAGGTAATTGAGTGGAAGATCGTTTAGTTAGTGGCAATGTTTTAAAAGTATTAGTAACTTTTGCTTTGCCTTATTTATTATCTAGCTTTTTACAAACATTTTATGGAATGGCTGATTTATATATAGTTGGACAGTTTTATGGAGCTTCTTCTATTTCGGCAGTATCTATTGGGAGTCAATTTATGCATATGGTTACAGTTGTTTTTATTGGTTTAGCAATGGGATCAACGGTAAGAATTGGACATGCAATAGGTGGAAATAATAAAAGAGAAGTTTCTCAAATTATTGGTAATACATTTTTGTTGTTTGTTGTCATTGCCTTTATATCTACTGTTTTATTAGTTTTTAATACTTCTTTTGTTACACAGATTATGTCTACACCTTTAGAGGCAGTTAGTGAAACAAGCAGTTATTTAACTATTTGTTTTATTGGAATACCTTTTATTATTGCTTATAATGTATTTAGTGGTATTTTTAGGGGCTTAGGCGATTCTAAAAGTCCAATGTATTTTATTTTTATTGCTTGTATAGTAAATATAGTTTTAGACTATTATTTTGTTGGAACATTATCTATGGGAGCTAAAGGTGCTGCATACGCAACAGTTATAGCTCAAGCTATCAGTTCTTTAATAGCTTTGATATGGCTATTAAAGAAAAAGCTAGATATTCATATATCTGATTTTAAATGGGATCAAAAAGTAATTAAAAATATACTCGTTTCTGGTTTGCCAATAGCTTTACAAGATGGATTTATTCAAGTTTCGTTTTTAGTTATTACTATTATTGCAAATAGTAGAGGTTTAATCCCAGCAACAAGTGTAGGAATAGTAGAAAAGATTATTAGCTTTTTATTCTTAGTTCCATCAGCGTTATTATCTTCATTATCAGCATTGATTGCTCATAATATTGGAGCTAAAAGATATGATAGAGCTGATCTTATGTTAAAATATGCATTAACAATCAGTGTTGCATTTGCAACGATTTGTTTTATTGTGTGTCAAATCATGCCATCAACAATTGTTGGTTTATTTACAACAGATCAGGCAGTTATTATAGCAGGTGAACAATATTTAAGAACTTATGCTTTAGATTGTATATTGGCTGCGATACATTTCTGCTTTACTGGATATTTCAATGGTAGTGGATATTCAACAATATCATTTATTCATAACACAATATCAATATTGTTAATTCGTATACCAGGAGCTTATTTAGCATCAAAAATATTTCCATCAACACTCTTACCAATGGGATTAGCTGCTCCGATGGGATCGTTATTATCAGATATTATTTGTATATTATTTTTCATATACTTAAGAAGAAAAACGATTGGAATAGAAAAAAAAATCTAGAAATTATTCTAGGTTTTTTTGTTGTAAAAGTTAAAAAAAGAACGAATTAGCACTTAAAATGATTAAGTGCTAAAAAATTCATATTTAGTTCATATTTCAGATTATAATTAACTGTGTTATCAAAAAGATAATAAATGAGGAGGAATGAAAATGTTAAAACCATTAAATCATAATGTTATATTGAAAAAACAAGGAGCTCAAACAACTACATCAAGTGGTATTATTTTAACTGCTCCTAAGGAAGAAGCAAGCAATGTTGCAACAGTTATAGCTGTAGGAGCAAATTGTGATAATTTATTGAATGTTGGAGATACTGTTATATTTAAAGAATATTCAGGTACTAAGTTTAAAGATGGCGAAGATGAATATTTAATTATTGAAGATGAAGATATTTTAGCAATTAAGGAGGACTAAATATGAGTAAAGAAATTCGTTTTTCTAAAGATGTTAGAGATTCTATGTTAAAAGGTGTTAATACTTTAGCTGATGCAGTGAGAGTAACTATTGGACCAAAGGGAAGAAATGTTGTTTTAGACACTGGATATGGTTCACCATTGATTACAAATGATGGTGTTTCGATTGCTAAAGAGATTGAACTTGAAGATAAGTTTGAAAATATGGGTGCTAAACTTGTATATGAAGTTGCAAATAAAACTAATGATATAGCTGGAGATGGAACAACAACAGCAACTATCTTGGCTCAAAGTATGATTTCTGATGGACTAAAGGCAGTTGAAAAAGGAGCAAATCCAGTATTAATGAGAGAAGGTATTGAGTATGCCAGCAAGGAAGTTGCTCAATATATATTAGATCATTCTAAGAAGATTGAAACAAGTGAGGATATTGCTAATGTAGCAACTATTTCTTCAAGTGATGAAGCTATTGGAAAATATATTGCTGAAGCAATGGAAAAAGTAGGTAGAAATGGAGTCATTAGTGTTGATGAATCTAATAGTTTTGATACTGAATTAGAAGTAGAAGAAGGTATGCAATATGATAAGGGATATGTTTCTCCTTATATGGTAAGTGATAGAGATAAGATGACTATTGATTTAGATAATCCATTGATTATGATTACAAACCAAAAGATCAATACAGTTCAAGAAATATTACCAATATTAGAACAAGTTATGCAATCTAATAAACCATTGTTATTAATTGCTGATGATTTTGAACAAGAAGTTATTTCTACATTAGTTGTTAATAAACTAAGAGGAACATTTAATGTAGTAGCAACTAAATCACCAGGATTTGGAGATAATCAAAAAGATATATTGGAAGATATAGCAGTTTTAACAAATGCTAAATTCTATAATAAAGATTTAAATATGAATTTAAAAGATATGACAATGGATGATTTAGGAACTGCTAAGAAAGTTCATATAACAAAAGATCATACAACAATGATTGGTGGCAGTGGTTCAAATGAAGCTATTGAACAAAGAATTGAAGAAATACGCAATCAAATAGAAAATACAAAACATGATTATGATAAGAAAAATTTATCTGAAAGATTAGGAAAATTAAGCAATGGAGTTGCTGTTATTAAAGTTGGTGGAGCAACTGAATCTGAATTAAAAGAAAAGAAATTAAGAATAGAAGATGCTTTAAATGCAACAAAAGCCGCTGTATCTCAAGGAATTGTCATGGGTGGTGGTGTTACATTAGTTAATGCATATATGTCACTTAAAGATAAATTAAAAGATAAAAATGTTGATAAACAAAAAGGTATTAAAGTTGTATTAGATGCTTTATTAACACCAATGGGACAAATTGCTGAAAATGCAGGTTATAACAGTGATGAAATTGTTGAACAGCAAATGAAAGAAGAATATGGACAAGGATTTGATGCTAAAGAAGGTCAATGGGTATCAATGTTTGAAAAAGGTATTATTGATCCAACAAAAGTTACACGCAGTGCATTATTAAATGCAGCTAGTATTTCTGCTTTATTTATTACAACAGAAGCAGGAGTTGCTTCTATAAAAGATGAAGAAGCACCTGCAATGCCTCAAGGAATGTATTAAAATAGGAAGTTAACTTCCTATTTTAATTTATCCACTAATTTTTGCATTTCATCATAATCAGTAATTTTTTGATCATATTCTACTTTGTAAACATTATTTGTATCATCAATAAAAATAGTATTGCAGTTATCTATACAAGATAGAACTAACTGTGCTTTGATTTTTATACTTTCAATATTTTGGACAGTGTTTTTATAATGAATAGTGATACTATAAGGTTCATTACTTGTTTGAAGTTCCATAGTAAAATCTCCATAATCACTCATTGAAACAATACCTAATAAATTTCCTACACCTACATGATAACCTACATACATTATACGATTATTAATAAGATCGAATGTCATTTGATCATAAATCTCACCAGTATTAGATACAACCTTATTTCCAATGTACAAATAATGATTAATTTGAGATAAAGGTATAGAAACTGTTGCTTTTGAACTATTGTTAATAAAAGACTTCTTTACACCTTTAAAAACAATATTACATGTTTCATCACTTTTATTAACTAGATAATAATCTGCATAACTTTCTTTATCATCTAATTCAATATCAGCTTTAACACAATTATCTTCTATTCTAATTTGATTGTTATTCAAAGATATACCAGTTTCATATCCAATAATATAATACTTACATAAAATAAAGATTATAAATATTAAGCAAATAGCAGTAATAGAAATAATTATTTTTTTAACATCATTTTTTTTTACTTGTTTTAAATAGTCTATATTTTTATCTTCTATTGGCATTGGTTCTTTCATTTTATTATATATTTTTGTACAATG
>CAZWZD010000080.1:0-6375 GCA_964638235.1 uncultured Erysipelotrichales bacterium | reverse complement strand
GAAGTGTTTATATGAGATATAATAAAATTAGAAAAATGGATATATCAAACGGTCCTGGTATAAGAGTTTCTATATTTTTTCAAGGATGTACTTTTCATTGTAAGAATTGTTTTAATCCTGAAACACATGATTTTGATAAGGGAGAAGAATTCAATGATGAAATAATACAACAAATACTAGAGTTAGCTAATCAAGAATATGTTGTTGGTTTATCCATCCTAGGTGGTGAGCCAATGCATCCTATTAATAGAGATGGTGCTATTAAACTTGCTAAAAAATTCAAAGAAAAATATCCTAATAAAAATATATGGATGTGGACAGGTTACCTTTTTGATAAAGATTTAATAAATACTGATATTGTAAAATATGTTGATGTTATAGTTGATGGTCAATATATTGATGCTTTACATAATTTTAAATTAGAATGGAGAGGTTCTTCTAATCAAAGAGTTATAGATGTAAAAAAGAGTGTAGAAAGTAATAAAATTATTACTTTAGTATGATAATCTTGATTTGATTATCATTTTTTTATAAAAAAGAACATCACTAAGATGTTCTATACAAGGAATAAGTAAACAAGTAATGGTATTGTTAAGATTGCCATCATTGTTGATATAAATACTGTCTTTGCTGCTAAAAATTCGTCTTGTCCATAACTTTTCGCAAATAGAACTGCTCCATTTGCTACTGGCATTGCTATAATAATCAATGTTATTCCTTGAATCATTGTATCTTGTATTAATAGTGTTATCAATGGAAAGAATATCATTGGAATTATAACATCAATAAATATTGTAAATACATACACCTTAATATCACTAAATATTTCTTTAAAATTATATAATGATAATGTTGCTCCAATAATCATCATAGCAAGAGGTGTAGTCATATTTCCAATAAGTGTTATTGGATTAACTATAACTTGAGGTACTGTTATTTTTAATACATATATTAATATAGCTAATAAGGAAGAAATAACTCCAGGTGATAATAGATTTTTTATATTGAGATCAGGACGCTGATTTTGACCATAATTCATGACAATAATTCCTAGAGTGAATAATGATAGGTTGAACCCCATATTAATAATAGCAGTACTCAAAATTGATTCTGATCCAAAGATAGACTGCATTAATGGAAATCCCATAAAACCAACATTTGGATACATAATCATAAACATATATAACCCTTTATATTTTTCTATTGGTAAAAAACGAACACATAGATAAGCAAAGACAGGTAAAACTAAAACTAAGAGAACTGTAGATATCATGATATCTTTTAATGCAATTTGATAACTTTGTGCTGACATTACAGATGCAACAATCATGCATGGCATTGTTAAATTTAATACAAATTTTGTTAATCTTTGATTGAAATCACTTTGAATAAATCCTGCTTTTGCTACAACAAAACCTACTGTAATCATAATGAATAACTGTATCATTTGATTAACAACAACCATGATATCCATAAATAATCTCCTATTCTATAACATTCTGCTCTTGTTCTTGAGCATAAGCTTGTTTATCTTGTGCTTTGAAGAATGGATAATAAATTAATCCTGTTAAAATCAATAGCACAACTTGTAAGATAGCTCCACGCCATCCACATAGCATAAATCCCGAAATAATAACTGGTATTGTATATGGTAAGTTAACTCCATTAATATATGGAACTAAACCACTCCAAATAGCTAAGTAAGTAACAACTCCAACAGTTAAATTTGCTAATACAAACGGTATCATCATCATTGGATTCAAAACTATTGGGAAACCAAATACGATAGGTTCATTAATATTAAATAAAGATGAACCAATTCCTAATTTTCCTAAAGCCTTATATTGATTAGATTTTGATGCAAATAAGCATAATAATGTTAAACTTAATGTAGCACCGACTCCACCTATCTTTACAAAGAACGAAATAAACTGATAATTGACAATATTTGGCATTGCTACTCCTGCTTCTACAGCAGCTAAGTTTTCAGCTGATAAAGCATACCAAATAGGGTTCATTACTGAAGATACAATACTTGAACCATGAATACCAAAGCACCAAATAACTGCTTCAACTAATAAGGCAATCACTGTTGCTGGTAATGTTCCACCTAAAGATTGTAATGGTTGTTGTAAAATTGTGAAAATAAAACTTTGTGCACTTCCATAATCTGTCATTGCAAATATTGTACGCAATACATCAAATAACAAGATAATTGCAAATGCAGGAATAACTGCAGCAAACGCATTTGATACATTTTTAGGTACTGAATCAGGCATCTTTATAGTAATACCTTTTTGTACACAGAAACGATAAATTTCGATACTAATCGCAGTTGCAATCATACATACAAATAAACCTTTTGCAGCAAAGTTATCTAATGGCATACCTTTTGAACCATCTTCTGCATAAAGAAGTGGTGTTAATACGAAGATACCAACAAAAGATAAAGCAATTGCTAATTTTGTATCAACTTTATAGTAAGCTGCTAAAGAACGTCCCATTCCTACAACTACATAAATAGACATCAAGTTAAAACTTGCTTGATATGGCAAATAGAAGAAATCCATCCATCCTTCACCAAAAATACCTGCCATAAAATCAGAATAACCAGTAAATGGTAAGCTAGTAAATAATAAGAATATTGAACCTGCAATTAAGATAGGTGTTGAACCAAAGAAACCTTCTTTGATAGCACTTAAATATCTATTTGAGGTCATTTTTGTTGCTATTGGAGCAATAGCATCACCAATTTTATCCATCAATTGATCCATAATTTTTCCTCCCTAATTTTTTAATCAATTTTTTATACACATAGTTCTGTTCCAGAAACTCTATCATATAATCCTTTATGATCTTTATTAATAATAATCCAGCCAACAATAACTAAAGAAACTGACATTGTAATATCATTCATGATTTCCATAATCTGATAACCAGTTAATACACTCAAAAATTGTCCTACCATTGTTCCAAAAGATGTCATAAAAATCATAAATATTACCTGTCTTTTTATCAACATTGATGATTGCTCATAAACAATATGAATATCCATCAATCTTTTTCCTAAAGTTTGACCTTTTAGTAATTTAACAGGAATAATTACATAATATAAAATCAATAAAATCATACTTAACCCCATAACAGAACAAGCTAGTGTTTTTTCTAATAAATAAGCATTTTGAGTCATCTTACCTAAACATATATAAGTTGCTATAGAAATAGGTAAAGTACCCAACAATGATCCTAAATATAAATCAACAATAAAAGCTATTCCTCTTCTTAATAACGATACTTGTTTATTCATAAAAACTCCTCACTTAATTTGATGTGTCCTGTCCATTAGATGCAATAACTTTCTTATACCAGTTAAATGATTTCTTTTCTCTACGTTCAAAAGTTCCTTTTCCTTCATCATCTTTATCAACATAAATGAATCCATAACGTTTTCTCATTTCACCAGTTCCTACAGAAATAATATCTATTGGTCCCCAACATGTATATCCAATAACATCCACATCATCTTCTTCAACAGCTGCTCTTAAAGCATCAATATGTCTACCTAAGTAATCAATACGATAATCATCAATAATTGAACCATCTTCTTCAATTGTATCAATAGCACCTAAACCATTTTCTACAACAAACAATGGAATCTGATAGCGATCATATAATTCATTCAACGCAATTCTTAATCCAGTAGGATCAATTGGCCAATCCCAATCATTTCTTTCAAGATATGGATTATCTCTTTTTACTGTTAATGATTTTCCATCATTACTTGAAGCAACTGATGAGAAATAATAGCTAAATGCTATATAATCAACCTTTCCTTCTTTTAATATTTCTGCATCTCCTTCTTGCATCTGTAAAGTACCACCTATTCTCTTTATTTGAGATGTACATGTATTAGAATAATATCCTCTACACATTACATCTCCATAATAGAAGTTTGGCATCATATGATATCTTTGAGCTAAAACATCATTTGGCTGACAAGTTCTTGCATAAGTTGTTGGATATTGGAACATACAACCAATCATAAAATTTGGATTAATCTTATGACCTAAAATTACAGCCTTTGCACTTGCTAACATCATATTGTGTGATGCTAAAATTTTAACATCAGCTGGATTTTCTCCTTCTTTATAAAGAATACCTGCTTGATGATATGGCTGCTTTTGATTAAAAGTTTCATTAATTTCATTAAAAGTCATCCAGTATTTCACTTTATCCTTATATCGTTTAAATACAACTTCACAATATCTTTCAAAGAAATCAATTAATTGACGATTTCGCCACGAACCATATTTCTGTACAAGATTTAATGGTGTTTCATAGTGGGATAACGTTACAATTGGCTGGATTCCATTTTTAAGAAGTTCATCAAAAACATCATCATAAAATTTTAATCCTGCTTCATTTGGTTCTGCTTCATCTCCATTTGGGAAAATTCTTGGCCAATTAATTGACATTCTAAAGCATGAAAATCCCATTTTTGCAAATAAAGCTATGTCTTCTTTGTATCTATGATAAAAGTCAACACCCTCATGACTTGGATAATAACATTCATCATGCACATAGTCATGAATTTCTCTAGGAACACCATGACGTGAACCCATTTCTACATCAGCAATGCTTAATCCTTTTCCATTTTCTAAATAAGCACCTTCATATTGATTGGCAGCAGTAGCTCCTCCCCATAAAAAATCCTTTCTCATTTTCATATAAAAAACCTCCTTGCACGATTAGTATACATGCAAAGAGGTTTTGCTTCTATATTTTAACTTTTGGTTTCAACAGTGTTTCAACTCTTGAAGAAAATAATTTTATTTTCGATGAAACGCTGTTTCATTCATCATTTATAATTGGATTATTTGAAGAACGTTTACTTTCTAAATTTTTTGTTCTATGTAATTTTGTTTGATAATTTTCATCATAATTCATTAAGAAATAAGTACTATATAAAACATCTAAAATAAAATGAATAGACAAATGTGTACTAAAATCTCCTAAATTATGAAACATGCTTTCTTTTGTTGACATAATCAGTTTACATGATGCCATCTTAGATAATGTATTTTCTCCAAAAGAAGTAATTGCTATAATAGGAATACCTTTCTTTCGACAAGTTTCTGCAATTAACAATATCTTCTCAGTTTCACCAGAATACGATATCAATAAAGCAACATCTCCTTTAGGAATGCAGTTAACTTCATATAACTGATAATTCATATTATTTGAAATAATAACTTGTTTGCCTATTTTTAACATACGCTCTCTAAATGATTCTGCCAAATTTAAAGCTGTTCCAAAACAGAAAACATACACCGTCTGAGAGTATTTTAATAATCTTAATGCCTGCTGCAAAGAATCATGATGTAATAATGATATACTATCTTTTATTGTATCTTCATATAATTGATATATTTTAAAAGCAGCATTCATCATAGTATCTTCTTTTTGAAAAGGAAAATTAGCATCAATTTTCCCATATTGCTGATCTAAATATTCTATTTCTTTTAAGAACTGTTCCTTAAAATCATCAAATCCTTTAAAGTCTAATTTCTTACATAATCTTACAACTGTAGCCGGAGAAGTAAATGTTGCTTCTGCAATATTTCTTGTAGAATATTTCTTTAAATCCCCTCCTAAGCTTAAAATAAAACTTGCGATAGCTTCCTCACTTTCACTCATTTTCTCTTTTAAATTTAACTTTTCTATAATTAACATACTCTCACCTTCTATTTAAATATCAGTTTAAAAATATTCTTGTTATTATAAATCAATTGCTGACTCATCTAATAGAAACCGCTCCATACCTATATAAAAGATACCATAGTCATCATACCATGGAATAATATTATCTTTAACCACAACTATCTTTTTAAACGAATCGGCAACAGGCTTTAAAGAATTTATGCTGCCTTTTATCTTCATCACCAACAGATAAAGCTGATAATTATATTCAACAACACCTACATCTACATCAAATTCTCTTATTATTAATTCATTATATATAATATTTTCCATAATATGATTTTCTTCTTGCTGTCTAAAATTCATTCTCGCATTTCTTAAACCTATATCAGTAAAATAATATTTTAAAGGAGTATTAATATATTTTTTCCCTTTTACATCATAACGAACAGCTTTATTAATAATAAATGCATCAATAAAATAATCTAAATATTGTGAAATCGTTACATTTGATATCATTATCTTTTTAACAGTTTTAAAAGTATTTGCTAACTTTGTTAGATTTGTCAATGAACCAACGGAAGAAGATATAATATTTAATAGTTCTTCTAATATTTCTTTAGTATTAGAAATGTTGTTTCTTTCTAAAACATCAGTAATATATGTTTTAGAAAA
>CAZWZD010000079.1:0-6402 GCA_964638235.1 uncultured Erysipelotrichales bacterium | reverse complement strand
AAGTATCAGGAGTATCATCTTTAGTATAGACATAATGATACATTAATACTGGAACACCTTTAGTGTTTTCTTCAAATTCACTTTCTTTTATAACATGAACCGTTCTTGTTTTTTCTACTGTTAAAAACTCATGTGTAACTTTATATGTGACCTGATAATCACCAGCAGCAGTAGTATCAACATCACCACTAATTGTTACATCATTAGTAATATTTCCATCTTTTTTATCAATAGCATGGCAGCCTGATTCTATGTAAGGATCGTTTTGTTTTACATAAGTGTTTTCATCTCCATTTAAATTGATGATTATTCTAGTTGGATCAACAACATGAACAATTCTTTTCAATGATTGATCATGATAATTATATGTAATTGTATAATTATCTTCTTTAGTTGTATCAACTTGCCCATCAATTGATACATCTTTTATATTGACACCAGGATCATCAAACTGTTCATTTAATGATATTGTTATTGCTTCATCTCCCAATAGTTCTAGCTTTTTTTCTTTGTTAAAGTAAAAAAATCCTCCAATAATTATTAAAATTAATGCTAATATAGAAATTATTTTTTTCATATCTAGCGCTCCCTTCATAAAGAATTATAAAAAGAAACATATATGAAGTCAAATAATAAAAGAACTTACTGCTAAGTTCTTCTATCAAAATGATTATGACAATGTGGACAAGTTATTTCTATTTTTCCTTTTCCTTTAGGAACTCTTAAATACTGATGGCATGAAGGACATTTAAAATATTTATGTGTTTTTCTATATTTCCATCTATTTTTTGTCCTGTTTATTGTTTTTCTTATAGGTTGTGTTATTTTTAAGTATTGATCATTTTCACTTCTTCGTTTATATATTTGCTTAGAAAGCATTCTATAGCAGCATAATATTAAAAATAAATAAGATATAATGATTAAAGGATCATAAAAAAATCTTAGAAAAGAAAAAATAATACTTAATATTAATAAACAAAGATTCAAATTATCATAACCGTATCTTCCATACATGAATTTATATAACCATTTCATTTTATCACCGAGTTTATTTTAGAAAATCAATATGAATTGAATATGTACATTTATTTAAAAAATTTGTATAATAATACAAGTGATTGGAGGAAAGAGGAATGTATAATCAATATAGAGAAGGATGGCTGGAAGTTATATGTGGATGCATGTTTGCAGGAAAGACAGAAGAGTTAATTAGAAGAATTAATGTATTATCTTTTGCAAAAAAGAAAATTATTGTATTTAAACCAAAGATAGATGATCGTTATTCTACTACTGAAATAGTTTCTCATGCAGGAACTCATGTTCCTTGCATTGTTATAGAAAAAGCTAAAGAAATTTTAGAACACATAGATGAAAATACCGAGGTTGTAGCTGTTGATGAAGTACAATTCTTTGATAAAGATATAGTTGAAATATGTGAATATCTCGCTGATAAAGGAATTAGAGTCATGGTTGCAGGATTGGATAAAGATTTTAGAGGTGAACCTTTTGGAGTATTGCCAGAATTATTAACTAGAGCAGAATTTGTTACAAAATTAACTGCTGTATGTGCAAAATGTGGAGCACCTGCAACAAGAACGCAAAGAATTGTTAATGGGCATGCTGCTTCTTATGAGGATCCTATTGTATTGGTAGGAGCTGTAGATCATTATGAACCTAGATGCAGACATTGTCATGAAGTAGAAAATAAACCAAAAAATATCTAAAGTTCATTTTCAGGACATAAATCAAATGTATATTATTATTTGTCGAAAGACAGTTCATATACGATAGCATTGATTCCCCTCAAACTATCATATATCCCTAAAAGATGCTTCCCCTAGCATCTTTTTTTATAAAAATGTAAAAGTTCATATTCACTTCATATTGACAAGATATATTATAAGTGTAGAAAAAAAGTAGTTATAAATTCTCCCTTTAAATATTTGTACAAAAAAGAATCACTGTTAAAGAGTGATTCTTTTTTAGCCATTTGTTATGTTACCATTACCACTAACAGGAATTTCTTCTCCTAAATATGTAGGTTCAGGTTTAAAGATGCATTGAATAAAGTCTTTATCTCTAGCAACAACTTCTCTAAAATCACGAAATAACTGTCCACCATAATCACGTTTTGTAGCACTTACTCCAACAGCTTCGATACCTAATTGATTTGCACAATACAATGCTCTATATAAATGATATTCTTGAGTAACAATTATAATTTTTTTATCTTTAAAAACTTCTTTAGCACGACAAATACTTTCATATGTAGAAAAACCTGCATGATCCATAAAGATATGAGTTGTAGGAATACCTTTTGATATCGCAAATTTCTTCATAGCATTAACTTCATCATAAAATTTACTGCCATGATCACCACTCATCAATATGCGATTTGAGGCATTAACTTTATAAAGAAATACTGATTCGCTCAATCTGTCACTTAACATTGGAGTTGGCTGACCATTTTTTACTCCAGCACCTAATACTAGAATGCAATCAACATCTTCAAAAGAAGAACTTTCACTAACTATTTGATTTTTAGTTGAATTACAAATATAAATATTAATAACAATAGTAACAACAATACCTGTTATAATAATACCAGCAAATAATTTTAATATTCTTTTTATCATGGGGCCTCCTTTGCTTCATTATAGAATAAAAATATGGAGTTTCTTTGAATTATTATAAATACAGTGATAAAAGCAATTAATTTTTAGTCGAAAAATAGTCGGTTTTATCACTTTTTTTAACTAATATAAAGTATAAAGAACAAATAAGCAACTGTTAACTCAAATTCTTTTGATTATTTACACATAATATTATATAATGATATCGGTTTGGAGGCTAAAGTATGAACAATAACATGATTGAAAGATTAGAAACAATAGCTAATCGTTATGAAGAATTAAATGAAATATTAATGGATCCAAATATTGCGACAGATATAAAAAGAATTACTGAAGCATCTAAAGAGCAAGCATCATTAGAAAAAGCTAATGGATTGTATAAAGAATATAAGAAAACAATAGAAGCGATAGAAGATGCTAAAATGTTAGCAAATGAAGAAGATCCAGAAATCAAAGAAATGGCAGAAATGGAATTAAGTGAATTGCAAGAAAAACTGCCAGGAATAGAAAAACAATTGCATTTAGAATTAATACCAAAAGATCCTAATGATAATAAAAACATTATCATGGAAATTAGAGGTGCTGCTGGTGGAGATGAAGGAAATATCTTTGCTGGTGACTTATATCGTATGTATGTTAAATATTGCGAATCAGTAGGGTGGAAAATAGAAGTTTTAGAAGCACAAGATAGTGAAGCTGGAGGATATTCTTTAATATCTTTTATGGTTAAAGGAGAAGGAGTTTATTCTAAACTTAAATTTGAATCAGGTTCACATCGTGTACAGCGTGTACCTAAAACTGAATCACAAGGAAGAATTCAGACTTCTACAGCAACAGTACTAGTTATGCCAGAAGCAGAAGAAGTAGATATAGAAATTAATCCTAGTGATTTAAGAACTGATACTTATCGTGCAAGTGGAGCCGGAGGACAGCATATCAACAAGACAGACTCAGCAGTGCGTATTACTCATATTCCTACTGGAACTGTTACAACAAGTCAAGATGGAAGAAGCCAGCATGATAATAAAGCTAAAGCGATGCTTGCAATGAGAACAAAACTGTATGAAATGAAATTGCGTGAACAGGAAGAATCTATTGGTAGTGAACGTAGAAGTAAGATTGGTAGTGGAGATAGAGCAGAAAAGATAAGAACTTACAATTATCCACAAAATAGAGTTACTGATCATAGAATAGGATTATCTATTCAACAATTAGATAGAATTATGGAAGGTAAATTAGAAGATATCATTGAGGCATTAATTAATGAAGATCAAAGATTAAAATTATTAGGTGAAGAACAATGATAACTGTTAGACAGCTTATAAAAGATGCTGAAAAGAAATTAGATGATGAACAAAAAGATAGCAATGTACCAAAAGTATTGTTCTATCATCTAGCAAACAAAGAACCACATCAGCTTTATTTAATGATGGATGAAGAAGTTGATGAAGAGTTATACAATGAATTTCAAAAAGGAATGGAAAGATATATCAATGGAGAACCTATTCAATATATTAAAGGTAAAGAAACATTTTTCTCAAGAGATTTTATTGTAAATGAAAATGTTTTAATTCCAAGATATGAAACAGAAGAGTTAGTTGAAAATATATTATATCATATAGATGATTATTTTGATGATTATGAAACAATTGATTTATGTGATGTTGGAACTGGTTCAGGAGCAATTGCTATATCATTAGCTTTAGAAGAACCAAGACTTCATGTTTTAGCTAGTGATATTAGTGAAGAAGCATTAAGGGTAGCAAAACAAAATGCTGTTGAGTTAGGTGCTGATATTGATTTTTATCTGGGAGATATGATACAGCCATTTATTGATAATAATATTAAAGTTGATATTTTTGTATCTAATCCACCATATATTCCTGCTCATCAAAATATTGAAAGTGTTGTTAAAGATAATGAACCACATGTTGCTTTATTTGGAGGAGAAGATGGTTTATATTTTTATCGAAAGATTTTTGAAAATGTAAGAAGTATTTTAAAAGATAGAGCAATTTTGGCGTTTGAAATGGGATATGATCAAAAACATATTATGGAAGAGGCATTAGAAGAGTACTTTCCTGATTGTTCTTATAAGATTTTAAAAGATATGAATGGAAAAGATAGAATGTTGTTTATCTATTATCATATAAAGGAGAAATAATATGATCTTAAAAACCGATAGGCTTTATTTGAGGCATTTTGTATTAGATGATGCCAAGAGAATGAGCGAGTATCGCAATAAAAAAGAAGTATCAAGATATCAGACATGGAATAAATATACTTTACAGGATGCTCAAAAAAGAATTGCCTATTGTTTAAATCATCCTGATATAGAAGAAAAAGGTAATTATCAGTTTGCGATTGTATTAGCTGATACTAATGAGATTATTGGTGATTTGTTTTTGGAAACAAATCGAAAAAATTATTTTGCATTAGGATATACATTAGATAGCGATTATTGGAATAAAGGTTATGCTACAGAGATGGTAAGTGCTTTTTTACAGTATATGAAAGATAATTATCATTATAAAAAAGTAATGTGTTATGTATATAAAGATAATTATCGTTCTATTCATTTATTAAAGAAATTAGGTTTTAAAGTTTTTAGTGAATCGTTTTTTTACAAAGATATAGGATTAATAAAAGTATTATGATGAATGAAAAATCATTCATCATTTTCATATCTTTTTCATATTTATGTATTATAATGTATGAGAGGTGAGTATTCATGAAGGTATTACTGGTTGAAGATGAAAAGTTAGTTAGAGTATTTATAGTCGTATATTTTAAGAAACAAGGTGCAATGGTTGTTGAAGCACAAGATGGCTATGAAGCACTTAATAAGTTAGATGATAGTTATGATATTGTATTATTAGATATTATGATGCCTGGTATTGATGGTTATGAGGTATGTAGATTGATAAGACAAAAAAGTAATGTACCTATTTTATTTATCAGTGCTTTAAGTGAAGAAGAAAATAAATTAAAGGGATATGATTTAGGTGCTGATGATTTTATTTCTAAGCCTTTTACTCCTTCTTTATTGTATGCTAAGTGTAAAGCACTGTTAAAAAGAATTAATGATAAAGAGGATTTAAAAGTAGGTATTATAGAGGTTAATGAAGATACTCATGAAGTTAAAGTTGATGGTGAAGTTATTTCTTTGTCACATAAAGAGTATTATTTGTTAGTTTATTTCATGAAGAATAAAAATAAAGTAGTAACAAGAACTCAATTATTAGATGTTATATGGGGATATGATTATTATGGTGATCAAAGAATTGTAGATACATATATTAAAAAGTTAAGAAAAAAATTAAAAGATGCTGCACCATATCTTCAAACTATTATTAAATCAGGTTATATGTTTTCAAAAAAGGGATAATATATGAAAAAAATAAGATTTAGTTTAATTGTTAAAACTGCATTCATGATTTTTGTAGCTTTTGCAATCATTTTGGGTAATGAAATACGTTTAGGTGTTAAACGTTATATTAATAATACTTTGCAAACAGAAGCTTCAAATAATGCTAGAAATTTAGAAAAGTTAGAGAAAAGTTATATAGAATCAAATTATCAATTAGTAGAAAAACAATCATTATTTGATAATGAACAGTTTATGGAAGAATATACAACATTCTTAGATGATTCTACAAAAATGACTTGTTTAACTGATAGTGAAGGTAATATTATAAATATAACAAGACCAGGATATGAATCTCCAATACTGCATTTAATTGCAGATAATAATAATTTAAATCCTATC
>CAZWZD010000078.1:0-6455 GCA_964638235.1 uncultured Erysipelotrichales bacterium | reverse complement strand
GATATCCTTGTGAATTTTTCAGTTACTTTAATTCATAGGCTGTGAATAGTAACAAGTATTGTTTTTATGTGTCATATTTTGTCTATTTAAATATTGAAAACTTTTTATTGATGTTGTAGAATTTAATTAAATATAACAAAAATGAATGGAGGGCTGACTGTTGGAAGAACAATATGCAATAGAGATGCTAAACATCACTAAGAGATTTCCGGGTATTATCGCTAATGATAATATAACTCTTCAGCTTAAAAAGGGTGAAATTCATGCTCTTTTAGGTGAAAATGGGGCAGGTAAATCGACTTTGATGAGTGTCTTGTTTGGTTTGTATCAGGCAGAAGAGGGAATTATTAAAAAAGATGGTAAAGAGGTCTTTATTAAGGATCCTAATGATGCTAATGATTTGGGAATTGGTATGGTTCATCAGCATTTTAAACTGGTTGAATGTTTTTCAGTATTGGATAACATTATCTTGGGAGTTGAACCTACGAAGAAGGGTGTTTTGCAAAAAGCTGATGCAAGAAAGAAAGTAAAGGCTTTAAGTGAGAAATATGGATTATATGTTGATCCTGATGCTATTATTGAAGATATTACTGTTGGTATGCAGCAAAGAACAGAAATTTTAAAGATGCTTTATCGTGATAATGAAATTTTGATTTTTGATGAGCCTACTGCTGTTTTAACTCCTCAAGAGATAGATGAATTAATGCAGGTTATGAAAAATTTGGCTGCTGAAGGAAAATCTATTTTGTTTATTTCTCATAAATTAGCAGAAATAATGGCTGTTGCTGATAGATGTACTGTTTTAAGAAAAGGTAAATATATTGGTACAGTTGAAACGAAAAATACAACAATGGAAGATTTATCTAGCATGATGGTTGGTCGTGATGTTAATTTCCATGTTGAAAAGCAGGATAAGGATGCAGGAGAGGTTATTTTACATGTGGAGAATATAACTGTTGCATCTAAATCTCACAATAATAATGCTGTTAAAAATGTATCTTTTGATGTTCATGCAGGTGAAATTGTTTGTATTGCTGGTATTGATGGCAATGGGCAGACAGAACTTGTCTATGGTTTATCTGGATTAGAACCATTAAAGTCTGGAAAAATTGTTTTAAAGGGCGAAGATATTACTAATGCAAGTATTAGAAAACGTTCTATAGATGGTATGAGTCATATTCCTGAAGATAGGCATAAGCATGGTTTGGTGCTTGATTATCCGCTTGAATATAATATGATTTTACAGACTTATTTTAAACCTGAGTTTACAAATAAATTTGGTTTTTTAAAGCGTAAAGAGATTAGGGAGTTTTCTGATAAATTAATTGAACAGTATGATGTAAGAAGTGGACAGGGATCTATAACTATTGCTCGTTCAATGTCTGGAGGAAATCAGCAAAAAGCAATTATTGCTAGAGAAATTGATAAAGATCCTGATTTATTGATTGCTGTTCAGCCAACGAGAGGTTTGGATGTTGGTGCAATTGAATATATACATAAACAAATTATTGCTCAAAGAGATGCAGGAAAAGCTGTTTTATTGATTTCATTGGAATTAGATGAAGTCATGGATGTACCTGATCGTATTCTAGTTATGTATGAGGGTGAAATTGTTGGTGAATTGGATCCTAAGACTGCTACTGAAGAAGAGTTAGGATTATACATGGCTGGTGCTAAAAGAAATGAGGTGAAATCATGAAGCAAAGGAGTTCTTTTTTAAGAAATGATGCTGTTCAATCATTATTATGTTCTCTTTTATGTATTGTTATTGGTGTTTTGATTGGCTATATTGTTTTGCTGTTTATTAATCCTGCTGGAGCTACTCAAGCTATTGGAGCGATTTTAAAGAATTGGCTAACATCATCATATGCAAATATTCGTTTGAAAAATTTAGGTTCAACATTAGTTAATGCTGCTCCTTTACTGTTATGTTCTTTATCTGTTTTATTTGCTTATAAAGTAGGTTTGTTTAATATTGGAGCTGCAGGACAGTATGCGATGGGAGCTGCGGCATGCTTATATGGTGCTTTAGGATTGCATTTGAATTGGTTCTTCTGCTTAATTTTAGCAATTATTGCTGGAGCTTTATTGGGAGCTGTTTGTGGTATTTTAAAAGCGTTATTTAATGTTAGTGAAGTTATATCTGGAATCATGCTAAATTGGATTGCTTTGTATTCTACAAATTTATTATTAAATAATGTTAAAGAGTCAACTAGTCCTTATACTTTTCAGTTAAAAGGATATGGTTCTCAGGCTATTTTACCTAGTTTAGGTATTGAGAAATTGTTTAATAATTATGAATATGTGACTATTGCTATACCATTAGCTGTTCTTGTAGCGATTGCTGTATGGGTTGTTTTAGAAAAAACAAAGTTTGGTTATGAGTTAAAAGCAACTGGTATGAATAAACATGCTGCTAAATATGCAGGTATGAAAGAAAATGTAAATATTATTATTACTTTAGTTATTGCTGGTGGACTTTCTGGTATGGCTGCTGCTTGTTTATATTTAAGTGGAGTTATTCAATGGACATGTACTGCTACTAGTGTTCCAGCAATGGGATTTAATGGTATTGCAGCTGCATTCTTGGGTGGATTGAATCCAATTGGTTCAATATTCTCTTCTTATTTTATCCAGCATATTACTTCTGGTGGAGCAGGTATTGATTTATCAATTTATCCTTCTCAGGTTGCTGATTTGATTTCTTCTTTAATTATTTATTTATGTGGATTTGTTATGTTCTTTAAATTAGTTTTAAATAAATATTTAGATAAACGTGATGAAAAAAAGATAGTAAATGATACAGAAGGAGGAAACAAATAATGCTAATATTAATTCAATATACATTGATCTTTTCTGCTGTATTATTGTTAGTTGCACTTGGAGGATGTTTTTCTGAACATTCAGGTGTTATCAATATTGGTTTGGAAGGTATTATGGTTATGGGTGCTTTAGGTGGTGCTCTAGTTATGAAATTTATGCCTAATTTATCAACAATACCGATGATGATTATGGTTATGCTAGGTGCAATTGTCTTTGGTGTTCTTTATTCAACATTGTTAGGTTTTTCGGCAATCCATTTAAAGGCAGATCAGACTATCATCGGAACTGCCATGAATATGTTGGGTGTTGCTCTTGCAACTATTATTGTTAAGGCTGTTAATATGGCTGAAAATTCTTCAAATGTTTCTTCAACTATTCAATATGTTAATCAAAAGAAAGCTTTTTTAGTCAATATTGGTTCTTTTGAATTTAATTGGTTTGTTTTGGTTGCAGTTATTGCTTTAGCAATTTCATATTTTGTTTTGTATAAAACAAGATTTGGTTTAAGATTAATGGCTTGTGGTGAGCATCCTCAAGCTGCTGATTCAGTAGGTATCAATGTTTATAAAATGCGTTGGGCTGGAGTTTTAATTTCTGGTGTTTTAGGTGCTTTAGGTGGTATTGTTTATATTACTGCTGGAGTTTCTGAATGGAAGTTTGAAAATGGTGTTGCTGGATTTGGGTTCTTGGCAATGGCAGTTATGATTTTTGGACAGTATAAACCAACTAGAATTGCTTTGTCTGCGTTATTATTTGGTTTGTTCAGAGCTTTATCTAATGTATATACAGCATTTCCATTCTTGGTAGGGTTAAGCATTCCTGGTACAATTTATAATATGCTTCCTTATATTGTATCATTAGTTATCTTAGCTTTAACTTCTAAACATTCTAGGGCTCCGAAGGCTGATGGTATACCTTATGATAAAGGATCCCGATAACTATTTAGGTCACTAAGGTGACCTTTTGTTTTTATTAATGTTTTCTTTACACATTTTTAAGAATATGCTAAAATATTGTCAGAAAAGGATGGATATCTTTTCAATGGAGGAGGAAAATATGAAAAAGATTCTATGTTTTGTGCTAACTTGTGCTATGGCACTAACATTAACTGCTTGTGGATCAGGTGATTCTAGTAGTGAAAGTTCTAGCGATGTAAAAGTTGCTATGATTACTGATTATGGTGACATCACAGATCAATCTTTCAACCAAACGACATATGAAGCTTCTAAAGCCTTTTGTGAAGAAAAAGGTTTATCATTCAGTTATTTTAAACCAACTGATGATAGTGATGATGCTAGATGTCAGATGGTAGATAAGGCTGTTGAAGAGGGTTACAATGTTATCGTTATGCCTGGATATGCTTTTGCTGGAGCAATTATCTATGGTGCTGAAAATTATCCAGATATCAAGTTTGTTGCGTTGGATGTTGCTTCTGGTGATATTTTAGGTGCTGCTTTAGGTGATAAATATGACTATAATCCTGACAATTGGGACGTAAAAGAGTATTATCATTCTGATAATGTTTATTGTGCAATCTATCAAGAAGAAATTCCTGGATACATGGCTGGATATGCTGCTGTTAAGATGGGATATACTAAGTTAGGATTCTTAGGTGGTATGGCTGTTCCTGCAGTTATTCGTTATGGATATGGATTTGTTCAAGGTGCTGATGCTGCTGCTAAAGAAGAAAATATTCAAATTGATATTAAATATGTATATGGTAACCAATTCTCTGGTGATGCTGATATTACTGCTGTAATGGATACTTGGTATTCTAAAGGCACTGAAGTTGTATTTGCTTGTGGTGGTGGAATTTATACTTCTGCTTGTGAAGCTGCTGCTAAGGTTAATGGTAAAGTTATTGGTGTTGATACTGATCAGTATGATTTGATTTCTAGTACATATGGTGATGATACTATGTGTATAACTTCTGCAATGAAAGGTTTAGCAAATACAGTTACAACTGTATTACAAGAAATTGTTGATGGTAATTTCTCTAAATATGCAGGTAATATTGAAAATTTAGGTATGGTTAGTGAAAATCCTGATGATAACTATGTTGCATTAGCTGGAAAAACTATTTGGACTGATAATTTTAGTGAAGATGATTATAAGGAATTAACTGCTAAGATTTATAATAAGGAAATTGTAGTTTCTAATGATACAACTGCTCAACCTGAGGTAACAAATAGTACTGTTGATTATCAAGGTAATATAAAATAGTGAGTAAAACTTCTATAGAGAAATCTATAGAAGTTTTTTTATCTTATAATTTTTATTTTATTTTTTTACAAATTGAGTATAATAGTATTGTAAAAGAAGGAGATTTTATGGAAAAGACAGTGAAAATGGATGGATATACATTACATCTTATAAAGACAAAAAAGTTTAAGAATATTACAATTTCATTAAGATTACAAAATGAACTCACTAGAAAAACTTCAACGTTAAGAACATTGCTTACTTTTATATTAATAGGTTCTACAAAAAAATATCCAACTACAAAAGAGCTTGCTGGCTATTTGGATGATATGTATGGAGCAAGATTATCTAGTAATATATCTTCAAAAGGACATTCACATATTATTCATTTATATTCTAGTTGTGTAAATGAAAATTATTTACCTGAACATGAGAATTTGATTGTTAAACAAATTGAGCTTATTAATGATTTGTTTTATGATCCTAATGTTTATAATGGTGCTTTTGATGAAAAAATTGTAGAATTAAAGAAAAAGGAATTAAAAGAACGACTTCAAGCATCTAAGGACGATAAATTTTCTTATGCTTTAGATCAGCTATTTGATTATATGGGTAAAGGAGAAGTGTTAGGAATTAGCACTACTGGTTATGAAGATGAGATTGATTCTATAACTGCTGAAGATTTATATCAGTATTTATTAAAGTGTATAAATGAGGATGTTAAACATTTATATGTTGTTGGTGATATTGATGTTTCGATCATTGATGTTTTTAAAGCACATTTGCATTTTCCATGCAATAATAGTGTTTTTAAAACGAGTTATCAATTTCAATCTGATAAAAAGGAAGTATTGGAAGTTATTGAAACGCAGGATGTTACACAGGCTAAATTAAATTTAGGTTATGTTATTAATTGTGATTATTGTAGTGGAGATAGTTATGCATTTTCAGTATTTAATGCTTATTTTGGAGGCTTTTCTCAATCAAGATTATTTCAGGTTGTAAGAGAAAAGAATAGTTTATGTTATTATGTATCTTCTAGTTATGATGCTTTTAATGGAATAATGATTGTTAATTGTGGTATTGAAAGCAAGGATTATCAAAAAACTAGAGATTTAATAGAGCAAGAACTTTTATTAATTCAAAATGGTGAAGTTGATATGCAATGTTTTAATCTTGCTAAATCGATGCTTTCTAATGCTTTAAGAAAAACAAATGATGAGCCTGGCAGTATGATTGCTGTAATGTATAATAGAGATATTACTAATAAGCAGGAAACTAATGTAGAATTTTTAAATAAATTGTTAAATGTTTCTAAGGAAGATATTGTTAGAGTTGCAGCAAAAGTTAAATTAGATACAGTTTATTTATTAACAGATAGTGTAAAGAATTTATGAAAAAATCATCAAATTCACACTATAAGGGTACAA
>CAZWZD010000077.1:0-6539 GCA_964638235.1 uncultured Erysipelotrichales bacterium | reverse complement strand
ACAAGATCAATCAAAAGAAGAGGAAGATACTTGGATATCTTCCTGCTGAACAGCTATTTTAGATGAATTAAAATTATTTCAGCTTATTTCCAGTTTCTTCTTGCAATTCGCGTTAATTATTCAATTTGTATTTTATTATCATTATCTTTTTAAATATATTAACTCTTTTCTTAAATTTATAGATATAAATTATATATTATATGTAGAAAAATGAATAATTGTATACATTTTCAAAAGCACGAAAATGATTGTATACAAAATCAAAAAAACAAAATAAATAATTTGTTTATTAGCAAATTTTAAGCAAATAATTTACGAAAAATCAAAATAATCAATATTATAATTATTTATCCACGTAATAAAATATTATTAAATTGATAAAAAGATTTGACATATATGAGTTTATGTTATATACTAACCACAAGGCTATTAATAAGCCTGTGAAAGTTTACGGAGGGAGAGAAAACATGAAAAAATTAAGAAAAGTTTTGACTGCTCTTGTTTGCTGTGCTATGGCAGTAGCTTTAACTGCTTGTGGCGGTTCAAGCTCTAGCGATACAAGTGTTACAATCATGAGTGAAAATGATCTTATGAGTTTAGATTCATCTTTAGCAACAGATGGTACTTCATTTAATGTTATTAGTGCTATTACTGATGGATTATATGGATATGCAAAAGATGGGACTCTAGAACTAGCGTTGGCAGACAGTGTAGTCGTTTCAGATGATCAATTGACTTATACATTTACTTTAAAAGATGCTACATGGTCAAATGGTACAGCTGTTACTGCAAACGATTTTGTTTATGCATGGAGACGAGCAATTACAAATAGTTCTGAATATGCATTCTTATTAGGTACACAAGGTGCTTGTATTAAAAATGCGCAATCAGTAATGGATAATGGTGGTGATGTAACAACTATTGGTGTTACTGCTCAAGATGATAAGACATTAGTTGTAGAATTAGAAGCAACTTGTGGTTTCTTAGATAAATTATTAGCATTCCCTACTTTCTTCCCAATTAATGAAGAATTCTGTGAAGAACAAGGGGATCAATATGCAAAGTCTGTAGATAATTTATTATCTTGTGGTGCATTTAAATTGGATTCATGGGAAATCGGAACAAATGTTAAGTTTAGTAAAAATGAAGATTATTGGGATGCAGATACTGTTCAAATTGGAGAATTAACTATTAATTTAGCTCAAGATCAATCTGCAGCTGCATTACAGTTTGATGATGGTTCATTAGATTATTGTATTATAACTTCATCATTAGTTGATCAATATAAAGATAAAGATACTTATAGTACTATTAATAATGGTTTCTTATGGTATTTATTTGTGAACTTTGAAGATGAAAACTTAGCTAATTTAAATATTCGTAAAGGTTTATCTGCTGCTATTGACAGAGTTGACTTATGCGATAATATCTTAAAAGATGGTTCATCTGCAGCAACTGGATTCGTTCCTGCTGAATTATGCAAGACTACAGATGGTACTGACTTTGCAGAAGCTTGTGGTGATTTATTAGCTACAAATGAAATTAGTTATGATGCTACTAAAGCTCAAGAATATATTAATGCTGGATTGAAAGAATTAGGAAAGAAAAGTATTGATGTAAGTATGGTTTATGGTACAGATGAAAGCATCGATACAGTTGCTACTTACTTAGAGCAAGCATTTAATAAATTAGAAGGTGTTAATTTCAAATTAGTACCAACTCAAAAACAATCTCGTATTAATACTTATCAAAGAAATGGAGATTTTCAATTATCATTAACTAGATGGGGACCAGATTATGCTGACTCTACTACTTATTTAAATAATATGGAAAAATCTCAATGGGGTAATAACAACTATGGTCATTTCTATAATGCTGATTATGATGAATTAATGAGTAATGCTAGAACAGCTACTGATTCAGCTACTCGTGATTCTTACTTATTGAAAGCTAATGGAGTCTTAATGGAAAATGTTGCCATTATACCTATTTTCAGCCAAGGGCAAGCTGTATTAACAAATTCTTCATTAACTGGATTAGTTCACAATGCTGCTGGTACACCTTATATTTATAAATATTTAACTAAATAGTTAAATGTAAATATGGATTAATTGAGACACTTTATGGAAGAATCCATAAAGTGTTTCTCTTTTATCGATAATATTCAATTTTGATCGGATTTAAGAAATTGAATATGTATATTAAAGAAAGGAGAAGAAATCATGGATAAAAATATGATGAAGTATATTGGAAAACGTTTGTTGATTTCTTTTGTTACTTTGTTTGTCATTATACTTGTTTTATTCTTGATGTTAAAATTAATGCCAGGTACTCCTTTTAATGATGAAAAGTTGTCTGATGCACAAAAGGCAGTCGTTATGGCAAAATATGGACTCGATAAGCCTGTATTAACCCAGTTTGTCACGTATTTTAAGAATATGTGTACGGGAGATTTTGGCGTTTCTTATGTTATTAATAAAGATATGAGTATTTCTAGATTGGTTGGAAGTGCTTGTGTTGTTTCATTTAAGTTAGGTCTTGCTGCTACAATTGTTGGGGCCATTATTGGTATGGTTCTTGGAATAATTGCTGCTTTAAATAAGAATACATGGGTAGATACTTTAGCTACAGTTGTTTCTGTATTAGGCGTTTCTGTTCCTTCATTTGTATTCGCATTATTGTTACTCTATTTCTTAGGAGCAAAACTACATTTATTTCCTACTGCGTATAGTTCTTCCAGGCAGATTGTTTCATCTGTCTTGCCAGTTACTGCTTTAGCTATGAGCGTTATTGCAAATGTTGCTCGTTTTACTAGGACTGAAATGATATCAGTATTGGGTAGTGAGTATATGACTCTTGCGAAAGCAAAAGGATTAGATCAAAAGACTTTAATCGTTAAACATGCTTTACGTAATTCATTAATACCTGTTATTACGATTTTAGGACCTATAGCAGTTAATATTATGACTGGTACGATGGTTGTTGAGAAGATATTTGGTATTCCTGGTTTAGGTAAATTATTGATTACAAGTATTCAACAAAATGATTATAATGTAACTCTTGCATGTTCATTCTTATATGCTTTTATGTATATTATTATTGTATTGGTTATTGATGTTTCTTATGGAATCATTGATCCAAGAATTAGATTAGGAAAGGATGATTAGTTATGGAGGATATTAAGTTTTTAGATGACGATTTTGAATTTGTTGGTGATAAAGTAGACATTTCTAAAGATCAAGTTTCTCCTGCTGTGCCTTTCTGGATTGATGTATGGAGAAGATTTAAAAAGAACAAAGGTGCTGTTATTGGTGCTTGTATTATCATTATTATTACTTTAATGGCTATTTTTATGCCTATGTTAAGCAGCTATAAGTTTGATGCTATAGATTCATCTAGTGCTAACTTAACGCCAAGTATGACACATTTGTTTGGCACTGATAACTTTGGTCGTGATTTATGGGTACGTACTTGGAAGGGGACACGTGTTTCTTTGATTGTTGCTTTTGCGGCAGTTATGATTGATATTGTTATTGGTATTACTTATGGTATGATTTCTGGTTATTTTGGAGGTATGGTTGATTCCATTATGCAAAGAATTCAAGAAATCTTAAATTCTATTCCAACTTTAGTTATTTTAACATTATTAATGACTGTTTTGGAACCATCTTTGGTTACTATTGTATTTGCTTTGATGTTTACAGAATGGATTGGGATGAGTCGTATTACTAGAGCACAAGTTCTACAGATAAAAGAGGAAGAGTATGTATTGGCTTCTCGTACTTTAGGCGGTGGACATTTCTTTATTATCTTTAAGGAAATATTACCTAATATTTATTCTCAATTAATTGTTATGGCGATGATGACGATTCCAAATGCTATATTCTATGAAGCTTATTTGTCATTCGTAGGTTTAGGTTTAACTGTACCTCAAGCTTCATTAGGTGTTTTGATTAATGATGGATTTACTTTCTTTTTATCATATCCACATATGATGACGATTCCAGTTATTATTTTAGCACTATTAATGTTAAGTTTTAACTTATTTGGGGATGGATTGCGTGATGCATTAGATCCAACTATGAAGGAGATGTAGATGATGGAACAAAGAGAAACTATATTAAAAATTAGTAATTTAAGCATCTCATTTAAGACAGATAGTGGTGGTGTACATGCAATTAGAGGTGTTGATTTAGAGTTGCATAAAGGTGAGACTATAGCAATCGTTGGAGAATCTGGTTCAGGTAAATCAGTTACTACTAAGGCTATTATGGGCATTTTAGCAAAAAATGCAACTATTGATAGTGGTTCTATAGATTATGTTTGGTATGATGAAAATACTGGTGAAAGACATGAACGTGATATTGTGAAAATGTCTGAAAAAGAGATGTCTACAATCATTCGTGGCCGTAAGATTGCTATGGTTTTCCAGGATCCAATGACTTCATTGAATCCAACAATGACTATTGGAAAACAAATCATGGAACCAATGATTTATCATTATAATAAGAGTAAAGAAGAAGCTTATGAAAAAGCGTTAGAATTATTAAATCTTGTAGGAATTACTGATGCTGATAAACGTATGAAAAACTATCCTCATCAGTTATCTGGTGGTATGAGACAAAGAATTGTTATTGCGATTGCATTATCTTGCGATCCTTATGTATTGATTTGTGATGAGCCTACAACTGCCCTGGATGTTACAGTTCAAGCTAAGATTCTTGAATTGATTCAAGATATTCAAAAGAAAAAAGATTTATCAGTTATTTATATTACACATGATTTAGGTGTAGTTGCGAAAGTTGCTGATTATGTAAATGTTATGTATGCAGGGAAAATAGTTGAAACTGGAACAATTGATGAAATCTTCTATGATCCTCGTCATCCTTATACTTGGGGGTTATTATCATCTATGCCTGATTTGGATACAGATGATGATGAATTATATACTATTCCGGGTTCACCTCCAAATTTAGCTCATCCTATTACTGGTGATGCATTTGCACCTAGAAATCAATATGCATTAAATATTGATTATAGAATTGATCCACCATTCTTTGATGTTCCAGGATCTTCTACTCATAAAGTAGCTAGCTGGTTGATGCATGAAAAGGCGCCAAAGGTTGAAATGCCTGCATCATTAAGACACCGTTTAGATAAGATGAAAGGTGAGGGGGAATAATGATGGAAAACAATCAAGAACCTATCCTAGTTGTTAAAGATTTAAAACAATATTTTAAAGTGAACAGACATTTTACTGTTAAAGCAGTAGATGGTATATCTTTTGATATTAAACCAGGGGAAACATATGGATTAGTTGGTGAATCAGGATCTGGTAAGTCAACAACAGGTAGAAGTATTATACGTTTGTATAAACCTACAGATGGAACGATCATCTTTAATGGACAAAATATATCTGGTAAGATGAGTGAAAAAGCTATTAAAGAACTACGTACTAATATGCAGATGATTTTTCAGGATCCAATGGCTTGTTTAAATCCACGTAAGAAGGTTTTAGATATAATTGCGCAAGGATTAGATATTCATAAAGCTTATTCTTCAATGAAAGAGAGAAATGAAAAAGTTTATGAAATGTTAGAGTTAGTAGGATTATCAAGAGAACATGCTTCTCGTTATCCACATCAATTCTCTGGAGGGCAAAGACAACGTGTTGGAATTGCTAGAGCATTGATCATGAATCCTGATTTGATTATTGCTGATGAAGCTATTTCAGCATTAGATGTTTCAATTCAGGCGCAGGTTGTCAACTTGATGAAGAGAATTCAGAAGGAAACAAATATTGCATATCTATTTATAGCTCATGATTTATCAATGGTTAAATACATTAGTGATCGTATCGGTGTATTGCATTTAGGACATTTAGTAGAAACGGGTACATCTGAAGAAATTTTTACTAATCCATTGCATCCGTATACAAAATCATTACTTTCTGCTATTCCTCATCCAAATCCTAAAGTAGAAAAAGCTCGTACATCTTTAAGCTATAATTACAAGGAAAGCGGATTAGATTATGAAGCTGGTACTCAACATAAAGTGAGTGAAACTCATTATGTATTAGGAACTGATGAAGATTTTAAAAGATTTTTAGCAGAATCTGACATAAAATTTTAAAAAATTAGAGGCAAAATAATTTGCCTCTTTTTTGTATTCCTTTAATGTCCATGATATGTATGAGGAATATCGCTATCCATCTCATCTTCTAATTTTCGTATACCATCAATACTTACATCGATTCTTTTGCGATATAAACCTATGTTTATTACACGACTACCGATTGCATAAATAAGAGCCATACTTGGTACAGCAATTAATAGTCCTATAAAGCCAAACAGATTGCCAAATACACATAATGATAATAAAACATATAAACCAGAAATTCCTACAGCTTCACCAACAACTTTTGGATAAATAACATTTCCTTCAAATTGTTGAACACATATAAAGCATACTGCAAATAAAATTGCAGACTGTGGCTGAGCAGCTAATACTAATATAAATGTAATGAAGAAACCTACAAA
>CAZWZD010000076.1:0-6562 GCA_964638235.1 uncultured Erysipelotrichales bacterium | reverse complement strand
CATGACATATCTTAATCTTTTCGTTTTGTCAAACTTCTTAAGTTAATGACATTGAGAATAATCTACGACTTTTAACATAGATATATCATTATATGAATCTCTAATTCCTGCTATAGTAGAAATATGAAAAGTTTCTTTTATTTTCTTTATTCTTAAATCTTTAGAACAGTTATATCAATAAATTCTTTATTTTGATGAGACCTAAGGTATGAAAAATGAAAGTATCAGTTTTCTTTTTAAAAGTTTTTGACATTTATCTAGGATAGTGGTACTATTTTTTTGCAACGTGTAATGTAGAAAGCATGTAAAGCCAGTCTGCATTTATGGGTTGTTTTTTTATTGTTGAGGAGGTAATGGAATGGAAGGAAAACACTGTCCTATTTGTCCAAGACAATGTGATTTGTCAAATCCACATTGTCCTAGAGGAATGAGATATGCTCAAACTGGTGAAATTCCAAAACATAAGCACCATAAAAATCATTTATCTTTTGAAAATAGAGAACAACAGCTTGTTATGAAGTATCTTCATCATGCAGTAAGAGTTGCTGATAGTGGAGATATAACACAGGATGATGCTATGTTGATGTTTGATGTATTATCAGATGATGAAACTAAAGAATTAGCTAGACTTTTAGAAAAATTATCAGATCATTGGATAGCTATCGCAAAGACAAAGAAATAGGAGTATTGCAGGGACTTGTAATGGGAGTCCTTTTTATTAGGTACCTTGATAAATTAAATTTTTAGTGTTAAAATACAAAAGAAATTTGATAAGAAGGTGAAAAAATGAAAGAAGCTTATAATGATATCGATATAAATAAGAAGTTAGTTATTAATTTGCGTGATATAGGGCATGTGATTCACTGTTTATATGAGGGAAAAGCAAGTCAAAAAAGAATCTTAATTATTCTACGTGAAGAAGGAAGAATAACGCAATGCCGATTGACGGAAAGACTAGGTGTAAAAGCGGCTTCTGTTAGTGAAGTGATTAAAAAGTTAGAAAAAGCAGGATTGATAGAGAAGAAACAGTGTCAGCAGGATAAACGTACTGCTATTGTAAAATTGACAATCAAAGGTAAAGAAGAAGCTCATAAGGCATTTGAGGAGCGTGAAATTAGACATCAGCAAATGTTTTCAGGCTTGTCAAATGAGGAAAAAGCGTTATTGCTACAATTAACTGAAAAATTAAATAATGATTGGGATACACGCTATCGTAAAGAATAGGAGAAGATAATTTATGTGGAAATATGTAAAAAAATATCTTCACTTGGCTATTATAGCAGGATTGTTTATGGTAGGTGAAGTTTCAATGGATCTTCTTCAGCCAGGATTGATGAGTCAAATTGTTGATAATGGAGTATTAGGTGTTAATAATAATGGTATTGGTGATGTTGATTTAATACTAAAACTTGGTCTAATTATGATTGTTTTAGTTATTTTTGGTGGCTTTTGTGGTTCTATGAATAATGTGTTTGTGCATAAAAGTGCCCAAAATATTGGAAATGAAATGCGTAAGGATTGTTTTCGTCAGATTATGTTGTTTTCTTTTCCACAAATTGATCGTTTAACAACAGGTTCATTAGTAACAAGAGTAACAAATGATATTACTCAAGTACAAAACTTTGTTGCTCAATTTGTAAGAGGTATGATTCGTACTTCTATGTTAATGTTTGGAAGTATTTTCTTTATGTATCAATTAAATCATCAATTTGGAATGATTGTTTTATGTTCTTTTCCTTTTATACTTGGTTGTATGATTTTTTGTTTATATAAAGCTAATCCTTTATTACCTAAGCTGCAAGAACAGCTAGATATTGTAAATAATATTCTTCAAGAGGATATATCAGGAATTCGTATTATTAAAGCATGTGTAAAAGAAGTTTATGAAAAGGTAAGATTTGATAAAGCGAATGATCAATTGATTAAAACTCAATTGCAAGTTCTTACTACCTTTGCGTTTATGAATCCAATGATGAATGCACTGATGTATATTGTTGTTATAGCAATTATATATACGGGATCATATCAAGTAAGTCAAAATATAACAACACCTGGAGTAATTATGGCAGCAATTACTTATACAACACAATTGCTTAATGGAATATTAATGCTTGTTTTATTATTTCAAAATATTTCAAAAGGTTTGACTTCATGGAAGAGAATAAAAGAAATATTCAATAGTGAACCTGAATTAAAAGATGGTATGTTTAGTGGAGATACTGATATAAAAGGCAAGATTGAATTTCGTGATGTTTCATTTGCATTTGGAAGTCAAAATGTTTTAAATCATATTAATTTAACAATTAATCCAGGAGAAACGATTGCGATTATGGGAGCAACGGGTTGTGGAAAAAGTGCTTTAGTAAGTTTAATTCCTCGTTTTTATGATGTTAATGAAGGAATGGTATTAATAGATGATATTAATGTTAAAGATTATAAGCAAGAAACATTGAGAAATAAAATTTCTATTGCTTTACAGAAAAGTGAGCTATTTAGTATTTCGATTAAAGATAATATTTCTTGGGGATATCTTGATGCAAATGATGATGAGATAAAAAGAAGTGCCGAAATTGCTCAAGCAAGTGATTTTATTCATTCAACTTCTCATGATTTTGAAACATTAGTTGCCCAGCGAGGAATGAGTTTATCTGGAGGACAAAAGCAGAGAATTTCCATTGCAAGAGCTGTTTTGAAACCAGCAGAGATTCTTATTTTTGATGATTCTACTAGTGCCTTGGATTTAAAAACAGAAGCAAATCTTCATGATGCTTTAAGAAAATCAAAACCTCATACAACAAAGATTATCATAGCTCAAAGAATAGCATCAATAAGACACGCTGATAAAATTGTTGTATTGAATAATGGAAGTATAGAAGCATTTGGAACTCATAATGAACTCATGAAATCATCACAAACTTATCAAGATATATATCATTCTCAAATAGGAAATGAAGGTGAAGATTATGAGTAATTCAAAGAATGTAGAACAAAATATTCCTCAATTAAATAGACGTAGTAATTTTGCTGAAGTGGAACATGCTCAAAATGTTGAAAAAACATTAAAACAGATTTTAAAATATTTTGCTCAAGAAAAGACATTGGTTATCAATATGCTTTTTATAGTTGTGTTAGGAACAATATGTGGTGTATATGCTCCAAGTTTACAAAGTAAAGCAATTGATATTATTGCTGGTAGTAAAAATGGTGATTTAATTTATACATTGATTTTCATGTTTATTGTTTATTTAATATATAGTAGTAGTCAATTGATACAAGGATTGATTAGTGCAAAATTGAGTCAGAATATTGTTAAAAGAATGAGAGCAGAATTATTTAAAAAAATCATTGATTTACCTATTCAATATTTAGATACTCATTCTCATGGAGATGTTATGAGTAGAATGACTAATGATATTGAAAATATTTCTACAACAGTTTCTCAATCTTTACCATCATTATTTTCAGGGATATTAACGATTATGGGAACAGTTCTAATTATGTTTTGGTACTGCTGGCAATTGGCTATATTAAGTTGTACTACAGTTATTCTAACTGTCATGACAACAAAAATATTATCAAAAAAAGTAAGAAAGTATTCTCGCTATCGTCAACAGCTTTTAGGAGAACTTAATGGTACAGTTGAGGAAATGATTTCCGGTTATAAAACAGTTGTTGCATATAATCATCAAAATATGACGATTGAAGATTTTTGTAATACTTCTGATTCACTAACAGAAGCTGGTATTAGAACTGATGTTATTAGTGGAGTTATGGGACCAATAATGAATTGTATTGGTAATATTGGTTTTGTTATAATTGCTGCATTTGGTGGTTTCTTTTCTGTAAATGGACTGATTTCAGTTGGAGTTATTTCAGCGTTTATTGTTTATGCTAAACAGTTCAGTCGTCCAATTAATGAGATTGCTCAAATATATGGACAGCTTCAAACTGCTATTGCAGGTGCAGAGAGAGTTTTTGCAATAATTGATGAAGTAAGTGAAGATCATAGTGGTGAAATGCTTAAGGAAGAAAATGATGCATCAATATATTTTAAAAATGTTAATTTTTCATACGATGAAGGTTATCCTATTCTTCATGATTTTACTTTGAGTGTTCCTTCTGGTAAAAAAGTTGCTTTAGTTGGAGCAACTGGAAGTGGTAAAACAACAGTAGTTAATCTATTAATGAGATTTTATGATATAGATAGTGGTGAAATACTTATCAATAATCAAAACATAAATCAAGTATCAAGAGAAAGCTTAAGAAAGAATGTTGCAATCGTATTGCAAGATACAGTTTTATTTTCTGATACAATTAAAAATAATTTAAAATATGGTAATGAAAATGCTAGTGATGAGCAGTTAACTAGATCTATAGAAATAAGTCATTGTAAGGAAATGATTCAGATATTACCTAAGGGAATTGATACTTTATTAGTAAGTTTTGGAGAAAATATTAGTCAGGGTCAGCGTCAACTTTTAGCAATCGCCAGAGCTTTTGTTGCAGATCCCAAAATTCTTATTCTTGATGAAGCAACTTCCAATGTTGATACAAGAACTGAAAAAGCAATTCAAGATGCAATGCAGTTGGTTATGAAAGATAGAACAAGTATTATTATTGCTCATAGATTATCAACTATCAGAGATGCAGATATTATTGTTGTAATGGATCATGGAAGAATTGTTGAGAGTGGAAGTCATGATGATTTATTGATGAAAAAAGGTAAGTATTATGAATTATATATGACACAGTACGCAGGTTTTGCAATATAAGATCAATATTAAAATTGATCTTTTTTTATAAATAATAAGACAAAAAAAGATTTATTATCATATAAAATGATGTGATTCTTATATTATTTTGCAAAAAAAATGCAAAATCAAACAAAAATTATATCTATATATGGTATAATAAGAAAAAAAGGAAGGTGAAAATATGTTTTTAGATTTTAGAGTAGAAAATTATAAATCCTTTAAGAATGAAGTTTCATTTTCGATGGTTCCAGCTCCGAAACAAAAAGGTTTAGATTATAGTGTTTTTGGAGAAAAAATAGGAAGTAAGAAAATCAATGCTATTTGTTCTTCTGTGATATATGGACCAAATGCATCAGGAAAAACAACTATTATTGGTGCAATGGACACTATGCGTTCAATTGTTTTAAGAGGCCATATTTTAAATGTTGTTGAATCTTATCCAAATGAAGCAGCCAATAATTTAGAACTTATACCGAATAATAGACTTAATGAAAGAAAACCAGTGAAGTTTTATATTTCTTTTTTTGAGAATAAATATCTTATAGAATATGTATTTTCAATGGATTTGGGATTTTTTTTAGAAAAAGACTATCCAAGACAAATTGTCGAGGAAAAGCTTACTGTTAATGGAATTACTGTTTTTAAACGAAAGAATAATTTAAAATTGAATTATTCAAAAAAAATTAGCAGAGTTTTTTCCTATGGAACCTAAAGCTTTTAATCAGTTGAGTAATATTGCTGAAGATAGTCTAGATTCAACTGAATTGTTCTTAATGAACGGTTTTAAACTAATAGTTTCTAGAAAACTTGCAGAATTTGTTCAAAATTGGTTTAAAGAAAAATTTATGATTATTTATAAAGCTAATTCTATGGAATTAATAAGAAAATTTGAAGAACCTAATGCATCAAGCTTTTATGTTGAAAAAACAACTAATGAAGCTGCTAAAATATTTGGACTTGATTCTAATTCAATTGGTTATATGGTATCTAATGATGATCAGAAAACAAAATTATGTTCTATTTTAGATGATCAAAATTCTAATCAGAAAGTTATTATTCAATCTAATATATTTGAATCTTATGGTTCCATAAGATTTATTAATCTTTTTCCATTAGTTATAAAAGCAATTTATATAGGTGGAACGTTAGTTGTTGATGAATTTGATGCTTCAATCCATCCTATGGCATTAATGAATATTATTAATATATTTCATAATGATGAAATTAATATTCATCATGCACAGTTAATTTTCAATACACATAATCCAATATTTTTAAATTCTAATTTGTTTAGAAGAGATGAAATAAAATTTGTAGAAAGAAATAAAGATAATTATATGAGTGATTTATATTCATTATCCGATTTTGGAACATCAGGAAAAAATGGTGTGAGAAAAAATGAAGATTATATGAAAAATTATTTCATTTCTCAATATGGAGCCATTTCTGATATTGATTTTACTCCAATATTTAAGGATTTGATTTCTAAAGAGAGGAAAGATTGATGTGCCAAAAAGAAAGATAACAAAAAAGTATTATTTTAGTGTTGAAGGTGAAACAGAACAATGGTATTTAGAATGGTTGAGAGATTGTAGTATGGATTATTTTACATAAAGATACCTGTAATGGATTAAAAAATCATAGAAATCAATATTTTTCACTTATTAATAAAGCATATGATAAACAGTTTATAAGTATGAATGATTACAAACATGAAAATCATTTTAAAAGTTGTTTACAACAATTGAATTTAAACACAAAATTCCAGTTTAATACGATATATATTTTTAATTAAAATAAAAAAAATA
>CAZWZD010000075.1:0-6568 GCA_964638235.1 uncultured Erysipelotrichales bacterium | reverse complement strand
ATTTATGCTAGATAATGAAGAGAAAACGATGTCAGATAGTAGTTATAATATACGCTATTACCCAGAATGTGATATTTATTTTATTGATAATGTACCAACAGATGAAGGTGATTATAATCAAACATATTTCAGATTTTATTATGATACTTCTTCACAAAGAGATTCTATTATATCAAAGTTAAACTGTTCATATTATGATTCTGATGATATAGATTATAGCTTTCAAACAATATTAGATGGTATTAGTTTCAAAGTTTTTATTATTCCTATAATTATATGTTTGTTTTTCTGTTATTTCATTAATCAGAATTACATGTTTAATAATATTCAAACTTTTGCTTTATCTAGAATTATTGGTATGACAAAAAAAGATATGCTTATAAAATATATCTTTAAAGCCATATGGATGACAATATTTGTATTAAGTATACAGATTTTTTGGGTTATATGCCTGCAATTTTACTACAATACCATCTTTATACCTATAGTTTCTATCATTTTAACAGCAGTTATTGTATTTATCATGAGCATTGTAATTTACTGTTTACTAGTATTGAATATCATAAACTTAGATCCAATAGACTTATTGAAAAGAAGTGAATAAAGAATATATTTTTTATGTACTCATATTATTAAATTCTTATTTACATTAATATGAAATTTATGATATGCTATTAATGCTTTCTAGAGGCAACCTCCTTTGATTTTATGTTTAACTGCCAGACTAAACACATCACTGGAGGTTTTTCAATACAGTAAAAGAGCAATGAAAAATCATCGCTCTTTATTCATAAATTATTTATTATTAACCATTAATAGCATTTGTAATTGCTGGAACAACTTGTTTCTTACGTGAAATAACGCCTGGTAAACTAGCTTGATGATCTACAATTTGTACATCGAATGCTTTGCTTACATAATCAGGTCTTGGACCTGCTACAAATATTTCACTATTTGCATTAATAACATCTGTTAATAACAATAATGCAAATTCCATGTGATTGTCAGAAACAAACTTATTCATATAATTAATCATATCATCTTTATAAGGCATGAAACCTTCAAAGTCCATAGTATTAACTTGAGCAACTCCGACTTTAAGATCACCGAAGTTAAATGTCTTATAATCTTGATTAAATATTTCTTCAACAGTTTTACCTACTAATGAAGTTCCTGCTTTAAACATTTCCATTCCAAATTCTTTAATATCAACACCTGCAATTTGTGCTAGTTCTTTAGCAATTTTTGTATCTACAGGTGTACAAGTTGGTGATTTGAATAATAAAGTATCACTAATAACAGCACCTAATAAAATACCTGCCATATCCTTTGGAATTTCAATTCCATTTTCTTTGTAACATTTTGTAACAATAGTAGCAGTTGATCCTAATGGTTCAGCTCTAAACATTACTGGACCAATTGTTTGAATATCTGCAACTCTATGGTGATCTACTATTTCTAAAATTTCTGCTTCTTCAATTCCATCAATAGCTTGTGTTCTTTCATTATGATCGACTTGGATAACTTTCTTTCTCATTCCATTTAAAATTTGGAATCTAGAAATAGAACCAACAACTTTACCCATAAAATCAATAACTGGATAACTTCTATATCTTGTTTCACTCATAACTTCTTTTACATAATCAACTGTATCATCAGTTGTAAAAGAAGTTATATTACCTTTTTGCATAACATATTCAACTGGTAAAGACTGCATTATTTGTTGAGATGTCATAAATGTATTAAATGATGTACTAATTACACTAATATGATTATCTTTACATTTCTTTAATAAATCTTCAGAAATTGATAAAGAACCAGTTAAAACAATTAAAGACACTTTTGCTTTAATAAAATGTCTAACTGCTTCTTCTCTATCTCCACCTACAATAACAACATCTCCTTCTTTAATACGTTTTGCAGCTTCTTCTCCGTTCATTGCAGCAATATGGACGCATCCTTGAATAGTCTTTAGATTTCTATCCAAATAAAGGATTCTAGCTTCTAAAGTATCAATGACATTTTCAACAGGAGTATTTGCATCTTTTAAAACATTACTATCCCATTCATCCATATACCCTTCAATAATATTTGAAGTAGACAATAATCCCATTAATTGACTATGATCATCTAAAACTGGGGCACTTTTTAAGTTTTGCTGTTTCATTAAAGACCATGCAGTTTTTAATGTTAATTCTTTAGAAAAAACCGTAACTTTATCATACTCTAAATCTTCTACTGTTTGTTTAACAGTTTTCAATAGAGCAGGTGTTTCAACACCAAATCTCTTTAAGATATATTCAGTTTCACGATTAATTTCTCCTAATCTTACAGGAACTGCATTATATCTCCCAATTCTAAACAAAAAATCCGCATAAGCAATTGCACTACAAATAGAATCACTATCAGGATTTTTATGTCCACTTACAAAAACGACATCTTTCATATAATTTCTCCTTTCTACATTTTCTTTAGATATCTATAAATCGTTGGCTCACTAACAGCCAACTTTTCTGCCACTAACACAATAGCACCTTTAACTTTAAAAGTACCTTTTTCTTGTAAATATTTGACAACTTTTATCTTTTCATCTACATTTAATCTTTCAACTAAGAAATAGCTTGGAAATCCCATTTGTTCTAAACATTCTTTAATATAAATATCTACCATTTCATCTAATGGAGAAGATAATATTTCAATAGGATTTTCCATCTTATATTCTACATCTTTTGTATCTTTAATACCTAATATTCTCTTTAATGTTGTTTCCATATATTCATAATCAGAAATATTAACATTTATACATAACATCCCAATTGGTTCTTTTTTTCCTTCTTCTTTAATAAAATATGTAGCAGATTTTAATAATTTTCCATCAGGTCCTGTTGTTTTATAGTTTACTACATAATCTTTTTTCTCATATTGTTTAGTTTCTAAATAATGGATAGAAAGATTAGACAATTTTGCTCCTATTTCTCTACCAGAAATATGTTTGTTTGCTAGAGCAACAACAGCTTTTTCTTCAGTTGTTAAATCATGTAAAGCAATTTCTACATTTTCTCCCAATGCTGCTCCTAAAAATTCTACTATCTTATAATATGGTTCCAAACCTTTATTCATTCTATCAACTCCCTTTCTTTTTATTATACATGAAACTATTTCACTTTTCCAATATTTTTATCATGATAAAAAATAAATCACTTATATTATCATTTTTTATTATAATAAAAAGCAGACTTTTGTCTGCTTATAATCCTTTTTCAGTTAGTTCTCTAGCTATGTCGTCTTTAATAGTTACACCTGCTTCTTCTAATTCAGCTATCTTTTTAGCAAATTGAGGTAAATATTTCTTATGAGCTAATAATAGTTCATCTAATACTTGTTTTGCAGTTGCACCTGAAGGAACTTGAGGATTTAAAATAAATGCTTGCAACGCTAAACCATAATCGCCAGTTACTGCAGCTTCACATACACAAAGTTCCATATTTTTCATCGTTTGAAGCCAACCTCTTTCAGCAGGCTGCAATGGTCCAAACGCAATTGGTAAAGGTCCATTAGCACCAACATGTGCAGATACTTCTACAACACAATCAACTGGTAAATCTGGTACAGCACCATTATTTTTTGTAGAAACAACAATATGAGTATTTTTATTACCATAAATAGAAGCAATTGTTTCACAAGCAGCATCACTATAATGTGCTCCTCCTCGTTTTGCTAATTGTTCTGGTTTATAATTTAAATTTGGATCTTTATACAATTCAAATAATTCTTCTTCAGTTTGTTTAACTTGCTGTGCTCTTGTTCCTAATTTAGGATCATTATATTCTTCTATTAAATGAGCTAACATTTCTTCTTGTCGATAATAATATCTATGATATCCACAAGGTATCATCTGCATTTGATCTAATTGTTCTTTAAAGAAAGGCATATCATGAATATTAGCAGGAATACCACTATCTTTTCCTTCATACATAGCATCTATTATTTTTTGTGTTACATTGTTACCTTGATCATCATATACTTTATGCCAATGAAAATGATTTAATCCAGCAAATTTATATATTAAATGATCTAAAGTTGTATCAATTGTTTGAGGTTCATTCATCATAGCACCAACTGGTACATTACACAATCCAACAACTTTATCCCATTTTCCATATCTAACAACAGCTTCTGTAACCATACCACTTGGATTTGTAAAATTAATCAACCATGCATTAGGACATAATTCTTTCATATCTTCAACAATACTTAATATAACAGGAATTGTTCTAAACGCTTTAAACATTCCTCCAGCACCATTTGTTTCCTGTCCTAACATTCCATATGATAAAGGAATTCTTTCATCTTTTATACGAGCATTCAACAATCCAACTCTAAATTGAGTAGTAACAAAATCTGCTCCAGGTAAAGCTTCTCTACGATCTAAAGTCAAATGAACTTTAACATCATAAGGAGAAGCATCCCACATACGTTGAGCCATAGCTCCAACAATTTCCATTTTTTCCTTTCCATCTTCAATATCAACTAACCATATTTCTTTAATAGGAAGCTCATCATATCTCTTAATAAATCCTTCCATCAATTCTGGAGTATAACTACTACCTCCTCCTATCGTTACAATCTTTACAGGTTTCTTTTCCATTCTTCTTCCTCCTTGCTATCTATAGTATATTAAAAATAATCCACTATAGCAAAATATTTTCAGAAGTTGAAAACCAATTTCTACTTTAAATAAGACAATACTATATTTGAAGCAGACCGAAACTCAAGCTTTATTTTTCTTGTGAAAATTATAGATTTATGATATATTACTAGTGAAGAGATAACATCTTTAAAAATTTAATTATTAGGGTGATGAGCCCGACCTAGGATTAATGATTAGGATGATGAGTCCGATTATAGGCAGATAGCTCCTGCCTTTTGCTTTAAAGAGGAAAAATATGGAGTATAAAAGGTTGATAATAGCATTAAGTAACTTTTCAAAATTTTTTCAAAAAACATAGTATAGAAAATAGATGATATAAAACGATTTCACTGACTATAAAAAGCAAGACTTAAATTTGAAGCTTGCTTTTTTCCCTTTTATATCAAGAAAATATTGATAAGTTCTTCCGTTATATTTTTTACTGCTCAACTCATATTTCATAAATATATTTTATCATTTCTAGATATTCATTTAATTCGCTATTGGTTAATAAATTATTTACTGTAATTTCTTTCAGGTTGGGTAAGTATAAAATCACCTTACTCATTATACATTAATTCTTCCAATACCATTCTATAAACTTTCATATTAGGTGTATACTGTTTAAAAATTTCACTATCATCATTATATTTCCATTTAAATATAGCAGCTGCTACAGCTGCAGAACGACTTCTTCCTGCTAAACAATGAACAACCATAATATCAATTTCATCTATAACATTCTTAATAAAATCAGCAATCTGTTTTGCTTCCTTTTGACTAATCGCAATATATCGATCATCTGTTCTTTCAACATCATCAAACCATACATAACATACACCTTTTAAACGTGAACATAATTGAAATCTTGGTTTTTTATCAGCTACTTCACTAATAGAGATAATTGCATACTGTTCTTTCCATTCTTTATGATGAGCATATCTATAAGAATATTTGATTGCTTGAGTTCTGTTCATTATTTTCAATTCTTTCATATTTAATCTCCTCGTATAATTAATCAAAAATCGTTTGCCAATATTTTGCATTATAAGCTTTAAAACACATTGCAATTTGTTCTTCATTATTCTTTTCTAATGCTAGTTTAGGTAATTCATCAATCGCAAAATACTGACTATCTAAAGTTTCTATATTCCTTTTAAAATGTCCTCCTTTTAATGAACACATTATAAATACCTTACATACTTTATATGCATAAACTGGTAAATTATGTTTATCTCTATCCTGCACTGCAATAATAAAATCAGCTGACACATCTAATCCTGCTTCTTCTTTAACTTCTTTAATCACATTTTCTTTAACTGATACATTTACATCAACCCAGCCACCTGGTAATGACCATGTTCCATTGTTTTCTTGAACTAATAAGATTTTTTGATCTTTAAATATTGCTGCTCTTGTATCTAATTTTGGTGTTTGATATCCAATTTCATTGCAAAATAAATCTTTAACTTTATCAATTGGTATTTGTGACTTATAACTAATCATTTCAGCAGAGATTTCTCTTATTCTTCTAAATCGTTCTATATCAAACTTATCTTTTCCATAAAATAATCCTGCCTGTGCTAGACTTTGTAATTCTACAGCCCATTGCAGCCATTTTTCATTACTATCCATTTACAATCACCTTACCTTTTAAATAGAATACCATTCTTATTATAAGCAAGTCAATATAAGAAAAAGAAGCTTTCGCTTCTTAATCCATCTCTATAGCACCAGTATATAACTGATAATATTTTCCTTTTTCTTTAATTAATGATTCATGATTTCCTCTTTCAATAATTCGACCATGATCCAATACCATAATACAATCACTATTCTTAATTGTAGATAATCTATGAGCAATGACAAATGTTGTAC